>JBEVND010000052.1:0-6879 GCA_040508285.1 Rariglobus sp.
GACTTTGTCCCGGTAACGCGAGTAGGGAATGGAATGCATGGTGGGCGGGTGGTTTGGCCAGACTACGCGATGTCGAACGCGGTCAGAGAAAGAAACTCTCGACCGGTCGGGTGGCGCGGGTGAGCAACGACGAAAGCGGGGCCGGCGAGTCATCCGCGAAGAAGAGGTATTGTTTGACCGAGACGGGCGTGGCGGTGCCATTCGCGAAGAGACTGATGCGGACGGCCAGCGGGTGTGCGGACTCCAAACGCACGGGGATCAGTTGCGCGAGGCGCACGACGGAGTAGCCCGCGGCGTCGATGTGGCCGGCGTAGGTGTCGATGACCTCGTCGGAGTCGAGCTCGCCGACGGTCACCTCGTAGCGTCCCTCGAAACGCGCGGTCAGGCTATTGGTGAAAACGAGATCGCCGCGCAGCTTGCGGGCGACGCAGCGTTCGTAGTCGAGAGACAGCAGGTGCGGGGCCATCGCGGTCGCAAGGACGCGTAACGCCGGTTTAACGCGACCGAAGAAGTCGACGAGCGCGCAGCCGGCGAGCCCGGGAAACGGTTCGTTGGCTCCCCACCAGATGAAGCCGGTGGCGTGTCCTTGGCGGCGACGGAGTGACTCGACCAGATAGCGGCTGGCCTCGCATTGCAGGTAGTGATTGGCGAAGAGCAGGTCACCGAGGCGAGGCAGCGAACCGAAATAGCGTTCGGTTTCAGGAATATCGAACCAGAGATCGGGGTGCGCGTCCCATGCGGCTTTGAAGGCCTTGTGCGCGACCCAAAGCGGATCGTCGCGCGAGGGAATCGGGAGGTTTTCGAGCGCGGCGGCGTTGGGTAGGCCGAGCAGTTGGGCGATGGTTTCAGGGTGCGCGGCGGTGGCGACGGCACACTCGGAAAACAGGTGCGCGCGCGTGTTGCGCCAATGGTTGAAAAACTCGCCGTCGCGGAAGCGATGATCGCCGATGGGGAGGCGCAGATTCCACGGTCCGTGGACGTCGCCCTGGTCTTCGAGCGCGGACGTGATGTCGTAGAGGCTGCCGGGGTTTTCCTCGCGTGAGACACCCTCAAGCAGACGCAACGCCGGATGGTCGGACGGTTCACCGCCGCGCCAGAGACGATCCTCGGCGGAGATGGAAAACATGCGGCGCACGTCGTCTTTGATGCCGTTCATGAGCGGCGTGCCGGAATCCACGGACTCCCAAAAGTGGTAGTGCTCATTCCCGCCGGTCCACGCCACCACGCAGGCGCGAGAGGCGAGCGAGCGGGCGATGGCGCGCCCCTCGCGTTCGAGTAGATCGAGCCAGTCGGGATCGCGGGGGATTTTTTGGCAGGCGAGCGGGAATTCCTGCAGCACGAGCACGCCGTGCTCGTCGCACCAATCGTAGAAGGCGGACTTTTCGCGAAGCCCGCCGCCCCACACGCGAAAGAGGTTGGTGCCGACATCGCGCAACGGCCCGAGAATACGCGCGTAGTCGGCCGCGCCGACTTCGGCGGGCACGGAACTGAACGGCGTGAGATTCATGCCGTGCAAGAAAACCGGGACGCCGTTGATCTCCCATTGCAGCGGTGTCGCCGTGGGCAGCTGACCGCTGGCGGGGCGGCGGTGCACGGTGCGCAAACCGATGCGGCGAACAACCCGGTCGCCCCGCAAACCGTCGTCGGCGTGTTGTTCCACCTGCAGGGTGTGCAACCGCGGCGCGCCGTGCGTGTGCGGCCACCAGAGCGCGGGGTTTTCGATCTGCAACGCGACCGTGTAGCGGAGGCGTTGTCCGGTTGGGACCGACACCCCGACATCGCCTAATCGGACGTGAAGCGCGCCACGGCCGGGCGGACGATTGAAGTGAACCGTAACGACGACATCGGCGCGCGCGGTGTTTTCGATGCGTGTCTCGACGCCCACGTCCATGATGCGCGCGGATCGACGTTGCTCGAGCACGATATCGTCCCATGGGCCGACACAGACCAGGCGTGGACAAAAATCCCAGCCCTTCATGTAGCGCGCCTTGAGGTTGAGCGTGGGATCTTGCTCGGTGCCGGGCGAGAACGGCGCGCCGATCAATGCCGGCGGAAAAAACGCGATGTGAATGACGTGATTTTCGCCGGTGGGCGGCAGTTCGATTTCAACCGGTGAAAACATGCCCTCGTGATCGGCGGCGAGCCGGCCGTTGACGAAGATGCGGGCACGGTAGTCGAGGCCTTTCAACGTCAGTAGCCAACCGAGGCCGGCAGCCGCCAATGGCGTTTTAAACTCGGCGCGGTAAACCCAGAGGCGAGTTTCCATCCACGTGACGCTTTCCCAATTCTTGCGAACGAGCAGCTCGGCGTGCGGGAGGCCAAACGACGACGTTTGCACCGCGCCCGGCACGGAGGTTGGCCGCCATGGTTCGTTGGCGGAAACCTCGGGCGTCCACGCCAAAAAATCGGCCGCGGCGGCGCACAGAAAATGGGAGAGCGACCAATCCATGGGAGGAAATCAGACGGTGAAACTGAAGTCAGCCGAACCGTCGACGGGCAGCGTCCGCACAAGTTTTCCCGGTAGCGTGACGAGGACGTCACCGGAACCTTGGGCGACCAAGCGGGCGGATTTCCCGGTGACGGTCAGAAGCGCGTTCGCGCCGCGACTTTCAAGCGTGATGCCGGCATGTTGAAGACGACCGGAACCGATCAACGCGAGGGTGATTTCTTCGGCGTGAATACGAAGCGAACCCGAGGAACCTTCGAAGGCGTGGTCGGCATCCGACGAGGCGACGATGTTGCGTCCGAACCAGACGCGATCTACGCCATTCGCACCGCGCACGATCGCACCGACGATCCGACCCGCGTGGTGAATCGCCTCGGCGGAGACGGGACCGTTTTCGTCGAGGGGATGGAGAACGGCAAGGTAGTCGCGGGCGCCCGGCGCGGAAACTTGCAAGTGTTGCTGACCAAACCACAGGCGTGGTTCGGCGCGGTATTCGAGGATGGGCAGGTATTCGACGCTTTCCTTGGCGATTTTTTGGCCGGGGAAGAGAACCTGCAAATCGGTGCCGAAGCGGCCGGGGAAAAGGAAGCCGGAGGCGGCATTGCCAGAGGGTGTTTCACCCACGACTTGGAGATGCCAGTGCGACGGAATGTCGGGCGAAAGCTCGATGGCGTCGTGGATCACGAGGGTGCGGCCGCCGAGCCAGGCAAGCGAGCGAACGACTCCGGGCGGTTTCTGACGGAAGCGACGGTAGGACTCTTCGACGAGTTCGTGTTCACAGGTGTCGCTGAGGTAGACGGCCTTGCCGGGGGCGACGGCACCGGGATGCACGCCTTGGCTGAAATGAAACGCGGGTGAGCTGAAGCAGCGTTCGACGTGACCGCTCATGAGCGGCATGTGCACATCGTGGAACGACAACGTGCTGTGGCGCCACGTCTCACCGGCTTCGCCGCCGTCATAGACGAGCGGGTGCCCGTCGGCAAAGAAGATGATGCTGCCCTCGGTGCGGTGGTAACGGTAGCCGCCGGGGCCTTGCTTGAGGAGCACGTAGCCCTCGCGGTCGGTGTTGACCTGATCGCGGAAGACTGCACCGAATCCCTCGAGCCGACGACTGGCGAGCGGAAGCGGCGGAACCGCGGACGGGAGATCGGCCGCGTCGATGGCGGAGAAGAAAAGCGGAAGGTTGCCGAAGTTCGCACCGCCACTGGCGTCGTGGAAAATGTTCTCGCCGACCTGGTCGATCGGACGGGCGTAGCGCTCGGCGAGACGAACTCCGTCGGCGTTGGACGCGTAGTAAGTGTCGGTCAGTTCCCGGGCGAAGTCCGGATCGATTTCTTGGAAGAGTTTTCCGATGGTGGCGTAGTGCTCGGGAATCCAACGCCCGATGGACGCGTGGTCGCCGATGGGCGGAACGCGGCGGATTTTTTCAACCCGATCGAAAACTCCGGCGCCGCCGCCGTCGCGCATGACGGCGTAGGAAACGGGCGTGGGAGGCTGGAGGAGCACGATGCCCCAGCGGAGAAAATCCTTGAGGCGGGGAATCTCGTCGAGCCGGATGCGGCCATGGCGCACCAGATGATAAACGAGATTCATGCGGCACTTCGACGCCTGCAGATAATAACAGGCGGGGTTCTCATACCACTTGCCGCTGCCGGGCGTGCAATAAACGAGCAGCGATTTTTTGGTGAGCGCGATGACGTGGTTGAGGAATTTGTCGGCGTCGGGATGGCCGTCGAACACCAGGCCCACGGCGCCGACGATGTCGGTGCGGTCGGCCTCGAAGTTGGCGTTACGGGCGTTGAACTGCCAGTTCATGAAATCGGGCTCCATGAACATGTGGCCCATCAAAATGAAATAGGAGCGCATGGTGCGTTCCTCGTCGGCGTCGAACACGCCGCTGGCGGCGAGGAGATCGTATTCCTCGGCCCACGGAGTGATCGGGCGGCCCATGACGGGCGAGTAGGCGTCGCCTCGGTCGCGGCCGAGCAGGACTTTGCGGGCCTGCACCTCGACCGTGCGCACGAGGTCGAGACGTCGGCGCCAGGCGACGACGGGATCGGCTTCGACGGCAAACGTGAGACCGCCGGCGGGACCGGGCACGATGCCGGCGCGGATCTTTTCCCAGATTTTTCCGAGCAGCGGGTGTCGCGTTTTTTCGCGAAGACCAACAAGGGAATCGCGTGAGGCTACGACGTGCGGGCGGGCATGGACATCGGGCACGTCAAAGTTCCAGTCCTTGAACTCTTGGAGGCGCGGGGAGGAATAAGCGTGTTGCACGCCGGCGATTTCCTTGGCGAGACCGGTGTTGGCGGAGACCTCGCCGACGTAGAGACCCCACTGGCGTTCGCCGTCGAAGCAGCCGAAGCGGAAGAATACGTCGCCGCCAGCCGTGGTGTGGCCGGTGATCATCGAGATGGACGATCCGACCATCTCGGGGAAGGGCCAGTCGAGTTCGCGATTTTCGGAGCCGTCGGCATCGATCGGGCCTTGGGCGATGCGGTTGAACTCGCGGTCGATCCATTCGCCGCGACGCAGGCTGATCACGCCGATGAGATCCTTTTCGACGATGCTATCGGGACTGAACGCGTAGCCGAAACCCTGTGGCGGAATCCACCACGGGATCTGCTCAGGAAGCTTGGCGATGAGCGCGTCCTTTTTCTCCAAGCTCCACCAGTGACGGGAGCCAAACGGTTTTTCCGGCGTCCAGTGAAGGAAGCCGCGTCCGCCGGAGAACTCGGAAAGAGAGAATTCGAAGGCGGCACCGGGGAGATCGGGCGAAGTTTCACGGACGCCGAGGAACGGTTCGCCGGCATGCGCGGCGAGGGTGAAGGCGTAGTCAGTGCCATTGGAAAGATGGAGAACGGTGCGAACCTCGGTGAGCAGCGCGCCGCGGGTAACGACAACGGTCTCGCGTGAGACGACGGTCACACCCGCCGGAAAAACGAGGCGTCCTTGTCCGCGCCAGCGTTGATCGGGACCTCGAGCCGAGAGGATGGGGGCGGCATCGAGTGCGGCGCCAGGGCCGGCGATGCGGAAGCGGGCGCGTCCGGTGTCGATGAGCCAGACAGCGGCGGATTCCTCTGTGAGGAGACTATCTGCGTTCGTAGAAGCAGGCGCGCCGTCGGACGCGAAGAGGGCGATGCTGAGATTGGAGCGCTGCGGGAGACCGGTGAAAAGGACCACCTCGCGGCCGACGATTTGAAACGGCTCCGGCTTGCCCGGGATGATTTCCGCACGAAGCGCCTGACTGGCAGGTTTGAATCCGGTGGGCAGCGGCAGGCGAAGCGCCTGGCGGCGAAACTCGTAGTAAAACGGGTTGTGGAGGCGGGTGTCGGAAAGTTTATGCCAAGTGCGTCCTTCGGCGGAGACGGTGGTGGCGTGCGGACTGGAATAAGGAGACGCCGGGGCGCTGCGCCACTCGTTCACGACGAGCTTGCCAGCATCGGTCGCGCGATCGGGAGCGACCGTGAGATTGCGCGCGATGAATCGCGTGGGGATGGCGTGCCGGGCTGCGTCGAGTGTGACCGCCAGGAAGTCGTGTTTACCGGGAGGGACCTCTGAAAACTGGAAATTGCCGTCGGCGTCGGCGGTGGTCTTGAGCGCGCGAAGTTCACCAATTTTCGGGTGATAGTGGGATTCGTCCGAGTCGTTGGTAGCGGGGTCGCAATGAACGACATCGGGCTCCAAACCAAGCGTGAGGGTGACACCGGCCACGGAAGCGCCGTCGGGCAGGATAATACGTCCGTGCAGGGATCCCGCGGCGACTGAGCCGGGTTGGGACGACGGCTTAAGTTTTTCGGAGTGAGCTGCGAATTCGGGAGGAAGCTTGCGTTTACAGCGGGCAGCGGCGGCGCGGAGTTCGGCCAGGCGCGCCGGAGTGTCCGCGAGGCGGGTGGCTTCGGCGAAGCGTTGGTCGGCGAGCGCGCGGTATTTGGTGAGGTATTCGTCGATGGTGAGCCCAACGCGAGCCTCGTCGGAGAGGCGGTAGTGGGTCTCCGAGCTGAGCACCTCGGCGTCTTCGGCGAGGCGAAGCACGACGGCGAAAGGTTGGTCGTGGAGGATGTCAGCGTGGGCGTCGAGCAGATTGCTCGCTTCGCGAAAATCGGTGAGCGCGGCGAGCGCGTCGTGCAGGCCGAGGACGACCTCGGCGTCTTGCGTGGCCGGATCGGCAAGCAGGGCGCGACCGATGCGACGTGCGATTTCGAGATGACCAGATTCGAGGGCGGAACGGAGGGTGTGGAGATTCACGGAGGAAGCGTGGAAAAAGAAACGCCGCCCCAAGGTGGGGCGGCGAAGGAGGGCAGAGATCAGCGGCCGGCGGAACAGATGCTTTCGATGCGAAGTTCGGCATCTTTGTCGGCGCCGTCCCAAACGGGTTCGATCCGGAGCGTGTGTTTGCCGTCGGCGAGACCGCGGGCGATGAGCTGCCAGTT
>JBEVND010000107.1:0-3596 GCA_040508285.1 Rariglobus sp.
TTGAATCAGTGGCGTCTGGGCGTGGACCAGCGACGGCGCGAATGCAGCTAGCAACAAACCGCCTGTTGCGAGGCATGCGCGGGCGACGGAATGGGAACGACGAAACAGGGTTTGGTTTGGGGTTTTCATAACGGTTATAAACTCAATGCGGCGCGTGCGCAGCGCAGGGGACGATTGGCGGACGCTGACCAAGGAGCATGGCTCGGTGTATTCGACCTTTGGATCACGCGGAGAAAATGCCCAACGAATAGGCTTTCCGGAGTTACGCGTTCCCTTATCTATTTTTAGCAAGCTTTACCCCATGCCCTCTGAATCGAGCCTGTTACCCGCCGGTGTGAACACCATCCACTCATGGTCCGGCATGCGTATTGAACTGATCTGGATCTACGACGGAGAGGTTCATCCGACAAACCGCCGCCGCAAAACCGATCACAGCGAAGGCTACTGGATCTGGCTGCTCCAGCGCGGCTCGGTGGAATTGAGGCAGGGGAAAAACGTGCTGCGCGCGCACCAGGGAGACTGTCTCGTTTCGCCGCGGGGATTGATGGAGCAGAGCTTCTCGGACGACGCGCGCATCCTTTCGATTCACTTCAGCTGCGAGTGGCCGACCGGCGACAATCTTTTTCGCGAGAAGGAGGGGCGTGTATTCAACACCGCCGACTTCCCTGACTTCCTGAAAAAAGCGAAGCAGCTTTCGGAGCTGGTTAAAGCGGGTTTCTCCGCGCCGGACGTGGATTTTGTGCGTCAACCGGTGGCCTTCACCAGCTTCCTGCAATTGCAGCGTTTGTTCATCGAGTGGCTCGAGGTGTTTGCGCAGACGCTCAGCCAGATCGGATTTGTCTTCACGGAGATCGGTTCGATCGACGGCCGCCTCGTGCACGCGATCCGTTGTCTCAAGGAAACGTCGCTTGAGTCCGATCTGCCTGCCGCGTTGATCCAGAAAGAAAGTGGACTCGGACGCTCGCAGCTCGACCGGCTTTTTTTCCAAACTTTCGGCATCTCGATTCGCAGCTATTGGAACCGCCGGAAGCTGGAGTCGGCGAAGGCATTGCTCGCGAACAATTCGGGCGTCATCAAAGAGCTCAGTTTCCGCCTGGGCTTCAAACAGGCGTCGCACTTCACGAAATGGTTTCAGACCCGCACCGGCGTCACACCGTTGGCCTATCGGCAGCGCGAACAGTTCAACGGTGCCGCCTTGAAAGAAGCAGTGGAGTCGGACGAGGCTCCGCGCTCGAAGCAAAAGAAAGTTCGCGCCAAGCGCCGGTGAGTTCGTCGCGGTTTCTCGCGCGCCATGCTTGCGCGCGAAGGCGGCGGATTGCAGCGTGCGGCAAATGAACCCTCATGCGTTGATTTCAAGGCTGACGTCCGATCGTCCCCAGCGAATCGGCTTTTATGGCACGAGCCTCACGGCGGCCGGTGGTTGGGTGCCGCAGGTGACCGAGGTGTTGACGACGCGTTTCCCCGGACTCGTGACGACCTTCAACGGTGCGGAGAGCGGCATGCATTCGGGCTGGGGCTTGGCAAATCTCGACGCACGCGTGCTGGTGCACCGGCCCGAGTCGCTGTTCATCGAGTTCGCCGTGAACGATGCGTGCGAACGTTTCGGCATCACCGTGGCCGAGGCGCGCGAAAATCTGGAGAACATGGTTGATCGCGTGCTCGCGCAGAATCCCGACTGCGCCATTATCCTGCAGGTGATGAGCCCGGTGCTGGATCGGCCGCCGGGTCACGCAGGCCATCGTCCCGAGCTCGTCGCATATCAGGAGAACTATCGAGCAGTCGGGCGCGAACGTGGTATTCTAGTGATCGATCATATGCCCGCATGGACGAAGCTGCTGACCGAAAACGAAGCGCAGTTCCGCTCCTGGGTGCCGGATGGACTGCATCCAGTGGCCGAAGGTTATGCGCACGTGGTGGTGCCGGTGATTTTGGGCGAGCTGGGTGTTTGATTTCGATACCGTCGATTTCAAGGTCGGCGTATCGATCAGGCGTGATGACGTTGCTGGTTCTTCGTCCGTTTCAGTCGGGGTGTGCTGGTCACTTCCATCCACTATTAGTTGCCCAACGCGCGGCAAATTTTTGCCAAATGGTTTTGATTCAGGTTTCGTGCCTGTTTCGGCTGACTTCCTTTTCGATTTTTACCGAATTCGGGATCGTGGTGCGCAGGAGCGCGAAGCCCGCGGCGGCGAGGAGGGCGGAGGCGAGGACGAACCAGTTGCCGTGGCGAACGTAGAAACTTTGCTGGCCGAGCCAGCGGGCGTCGGCGGTGACTTTGACGGTTTGCGTGCCGCGAAAATACACGGAGTTGCCGAGTGGAGCCGGGGACTCCGTCGTGATTTCGCCGGTGGAGGGATTGCGTGTAAGGACGGCGCGGATACTGCCGAACTCGTCGATCCAGCCGCTCCAGCCGCCGTTGCCGCAGCGAAGAACCGGTCGACGCGTCTCGACGGCGCGCAGCACGGCGTTGGACGCGTGTTGGTAAGCCGCACCGCCTTCGCCGAACCAGCCGTTGTTGGTGTTGACGAGCAACACGTCGGCGCCGGCCCGAACGCTCTCGCGCGAGAGTTGGGGGAAAATGTCTTCATAGCAAAGCAGCGGGCCAAAGGCCACGGTGCGTTCGCCGAGGCGGACGCTGAGCGGGGTGACGTCGTGGCCGCGCAGGAAGTCGTCGCCGATGGGGACGACTTTTTCGAGCCAGCCGAAGATCGGGCGGAGGGGCACGAATTCGCCGAAGGGAACGAGTTTCCGTTTGGCGTAGAAGTGTGGTTGCAGGCCGGTCGCGGGATCGATGGCGAAGACGCCGTTCATCCAGTCGTCTTGCGACGGATCATTGACCATGGGCTGGCGGGCGATGGAGCCGAGGATGAGAGGTGCGCCAGCGTCTTTGACGAGGTGCTCCACCCACGCGCGCATGTTGGTGTCGCCTTGCACGGCCCACGGCGTGGTGGCTTCGGGCCACAGGATGAGATCGGGCTTGGTTTTTGCGGCTTCGAGGGTGACGCGCTGTAGGACGTCGAGGATCGCGGGGCCCTTGGAGTTGTCCCATTTCACGTCCTGCGGGATATAAGGCTGGACGAAGGCAACGCTGCCGAGCGGCACGGAATATTGGTGGCGGTTAAAGGTTTCCTGGACCTGGGTAGCCACGCAGATCACGAGAAGAAACATCGCGGCGAAAAACTCCTGCGACCGTTTGCCGAGTCCGCTGCGACCTTCACGGATGAGACGGTGAGCGTAGGCGGAGAAGCCGAGATTCATTGAGATCAGCACAAACGACACGCCGCCTGCACCGGTGAACGCCGCGATTTGCAGGATGGTCATGCGCTGCCATTGCGTTGCCGCGAGTGGCATCCACGGGAACCCGCTGAGCACCCAGGTGCGCGTCCATTCCCCGACAACCCAGAGCCCGGCGAGTCCGAAAATCACCAGCAGCCGCGTCGGCGTGGATTGACCGAGAATGCGTGGCAGCGCCCAACGCGCAGCGAGAAACCAGGCCCCAATCCACGCGCCGATAAACGGTCCGAGAAGCAGCAGGCCGCCGATTGTGACGTTGTGCAACCAGCCGAGGAGGATCGTCCACGCGACGGCTTGGGCGCCGA
>JBEVND010000115.1:0-3823 GCA_040508285.1 Rariglobus sp.
CTCACGGGCATTCGCGCGGTGATCTTTGATTTGGATGGCACGTTGGTGGATTCGATGCCGCTCGTGCTGCGCGCGTTTGCGCATGCGCTCGCTCCGTTCCGACCGGATCTGGATGAGCAGGGGATTTTCCAACGCCTCGGCGGTCCACCCGCACGCATGTTTTTTGAGATGACGGGCGACGAAGAGAAAGCCGCCGAAGCCATGCGCCGGTTGGAGTCGTTTGGTTTTGAAGACGGGAATTCAGTTCAGCCTTTCGACGGGATGATCGCTTTTCTCTTAAGGCTTCAAAAACGTGATCTACAACTGGCCATATGGACAGGGCGCGATCGCCGCACGACGGAAGCGATTTTGGGCGCGCATGGTTTGAACGGGTTCTTTTCCGTGGTGGTTTGTGGTGACGATTTGGATACGCACAAACCGCACCCGGGAGGCTTGAACAAAATTCTATCCAGGCTGAATGTGCGGCCGGAGGCGGCGCTTTACGCAGGAGACGCCGATGCTGATGTCTGGGGTGGGGCTGAAGCCGGGGTGCGCACGTTGTTTATTTCTCACGGGCGGGCCGCCGACCCGAAGGTTTTGGACCGTGCGTGGTATCATGTGGATACACCTGAAGAAGCCTATGGGTTGATTGAGGCCGTCCTTAGTCAAAACATGCCATAAGCGCAGATTGATAGATTTTGATACAAATTTAGCGTTGCTCCAAAGAGGAGGGCATACATTCGTAACAAACAGGTCTCCCCGACATTAAGCTAGTATCCAGCTCTATTATACACATGGCCAAAAAATCCACCCCGACGCCGTCTCCACTCACGTTCGATCTCCCGGTTTCCCTGATCTCCAAGATCGAAACGCATCGTAAGAAGCTCGGCCTCAAGTCCACCAGCGAGGTTGTCCGCCTCGCCATCGGCGAGTTTAACCTCGACCGTTACGAGTCCGATTCCTCCGAGCATCGCCAGATTTCTGTGCGCCTGCCCGGCCCGACCAAGAACGCCCTGGTCAAAGCTGCCAAGAAGAAGCGCGTCAGCGTTGGCGAACTCCTCCGCGTCGCGATCGAAGCGCTGCCTGCCAAGGCCGCCGCCGCCAAGAAGGGTAAGAAATAATTCCCGCGACGCTTCCTGAGCGTCGTTGATTTTCCGAGGCAAGTCCCGCCAGCGCGGGGCTTGCCTTTCTTGTGTCCGCATTTTTTGTTCTCCATTCCTATCCATGAGCCAAGCACCCGCTCCGCTTTCGTCCTGGGCCCTTAATGTCTCGCCGTCACCGACGCTCGCTGTCGATGCCAAGGCCAAAGCTCTCGCCGCTGCCGGCGAAGACGTCTGCGGTTTTGCCGCTGGCGAGCCCGATTTTGACACGCCTGAACATATCAAGGAGGCGTGCATCGCCGCCCTGAAGTCTGGCAAGACCAAGTATGCCCCCACGCCCGGCATCGAGCCGCTGCGCCAGGCCCTCGCCGATAAATACCTCGCCGATTACGGCCTCAAGTTTGCCCCCTCGCAGTTCATCGTTTCGCCCGGCGGCAAGTTCTCTTGTTATCTTACGATTCTCGCCACCTGTTCGCCCGGCGACGAAGTGATCATCCCGGCTCCGTTCTGGGTGAGTTATCCCGAGATGGTGAAGCTCGCCGGTGCGGTGCCGAAGCTCGTGCTGGCCGACGATTCCACGGGTTTTAAACTTACGCCCGCCCAACTTGAGGCGGCGATCACGCCGAAGACCCGTCTCTTTATCATCAACTCGCCGTCCAACCCGACGGGCGCGGTCTACACCAAGCCGGAGCTCGAGGCCCTCGTTGCCGTGGCGGTGAAGCATAACCTCTACATCATGTCGGATGAGATCTATGAGCATCTCACCTATGACGGTGCCAAGCACTACAGCCCGGCCACCTTCAGCAAGGAAGCCGCCGATCGCACGATCATCGTTTCCGGTTTTGCCAAGACCTACGCGATGACCGGCTGGCGTCTCGGCACGACGGTCGCGCCTGCGCCGATTGCGAAAGCGATCTCCGAGCTCCAAAGCCAGATGACCTCCAACGCCACCACGTTTGCTCAATACGGTGCCGTCGCCGCTCTCAAGGAAAAGGAAAAGACCGATGCCGCGTTGAAGACCATGCTCGTGGCCTTCGATCGTCGTCGTAAATTCCTGCACGCCGAGTTGAACAAGATCCCTGGCATCAAGTGTCTCCTCGCCGAGGGTGCATTCTACCTGTTCCCTAACATCTCCAGCTTCGGCCTGAGCTCCGCCGACTTCTGTGCAAAACTGCTGGAAGCCGAGAAGGTTGCTGCCGTTCCCGGCAGCGCTTTCGGTGCCGAAGGTTACCTGCGCCTGAGCTACGCGACGAGCGATGAGATCATTGCTAAGGGCGTGAGCCGCCTCGCGAAGTTCTGCGCCACGCTGAAGAAGTAATCAGCGGACCGAGGGCGGTTAATAATCTAAGCGGGCGAAGCCGAGAGCTTCGCCCGCTTTTTTTTGGATACAGCGCGGCAACGCAGGCGCTGTTTGCTCAGAGCTTAAGCGTTTCGCCTGGCTTCATCGGGCTCACCTTGTGACCGCTCAACGCGGCCGTGTTGGCGAACGCTTCAGCATCCTGGGCGATGTTCTCCCACGTGTCGTAATGCATGGGCACAGCGAGGCGCGGTTTGAGAAGATCAAGCGCTTCGATGGCATCCTCGGGCCCCATGGTGAAGTTGTCGCCGATCGGAACAATCGCGAGGTCGAGCCCGTGCTTTCCGATGAGCTGCATATCGAGAAACAAGCCGGTGTCGCCTGCGTGGTAGATGCGCAGTCCTTCCGCTTCGATGACGAGACCGCACGGGACGCCCATGTAGATCGGGTTGAGGCCGGCATTCAGCGATGACGTATGGTGGGCGATCGTGAGTTTAACCCGGCCGAAGGGAAACTTGAAGGCGCCGCCGGGGTTCATGGCGTGGGTTTTCACTCCCTTGGCGCCGAAGTATTCGGCGATCTCGTAGTTGGCGATGAGGGTGGCATCGTTGGCCTTGGCAATTTCCAGCGCGTCACCGGTGTGGTCTTCGTGCCCGTGTGAGATCAGAATGTAATCGCAGCGAACATCCTTCGCTTTGACCGGGGCGAGCGTGTTGTCCGTTAAAAACGGGTCGATGAGGATACGCGCCGACGCAGTTTCGATGAGAAAACAGGAATGGCCGTAAAAGGTGATTTTCATGACGGAGAGCGGTGGGGTTACGATTTGGATGCCCGTGCGGCGTCGTAGGAAATTCGATACACACGGTGATTCGCATCGTCGGTGAAAAGGAGGCTGCCGTCAGGCATTTCCATGATGCCAACCGGGCGACCCCAGGCGCCGGGCTGCTGTGGGTCGCTCAGGAAACCGGTGACGAAATCTTCATAGCCGCCTTCCGGACGTTCGTTGGCGGCAAACGGCACGAAGATGATTTTGTAACCCGTGCCTTGATCGCGATTCCATGAGCCGCGCAGGGCGGAAAAAGCGCCTTTGCGGTAACGCTCTGGAAACGCGGTGCCGGAGTAGAAGGTGAGTCCCAATGCAGCCGAGTGGGATTCGATCAACACATCGGGCGTGATGGTGCGGGCGGCGAGATCGGGCGCAACGCTGCGGCCGTCCTTCACGTGCCGGGGATCGAGGTGGTTGGGCGACAGGTAGGCGTAGGGCCAGCCGTAGAATGCGTTTTCCTGCACGCGGGTGATGTAGTCTGGCACGAGGTCATTGCCGAGGCGGTCACGTTCGTTGACGGCGGCGTAGAGTTCACCCGTGCGAGGATGCAGCGCGAGGCCCACGGGATTGCGCAGGCCGGAAGCGAGCACACGGGAATCGCTGCCATCGAGTTTCATGGTT
>JBEVND010000184.1:0-3783 GCA_040508285.1 Rariglobus sp.
ACCTTACCCGCGTTCGCCACCGTATCATTGGCAAACTCTCCAAAGGCTTCCGCCAGCGCGTCGGCATCGCGGAGGCGATCCTCGCCGAGCCGCCGGTCATCATCATGGACGAGCCGACCATCGGGCTCGATCCGCACCAGATTTTAATTGTCCGCGATCTCATCGCCAGCCTTCGCGGACGCATGACGGTGATCATCTCATCGCACATTCTCCCCGAGATCGAAATGACGTGCGACCGCGTGCTCATCATTAACCAAGGCCGCGTGGTCGCCGCGGGCACTCCCGCCGATCTGCGTCGCGAAGTGTTTGGCCAAACGCGCTATCACCTCGAAATCGCCGGTGACACCGCTGCCTCCTTGCCACCTGCGCTCACCCAGGTCGAGCCGACGCTGCACATCGCCTCCGCCAGCGAGCCGGACGAGGGAGGCTTCCGCAAACTGGTCCTGACCTCCGCACGTGAAGACGACGTTGGCGAACATCTGCTGCGTGCCCTCGCCGGCGACGGGCGCTTCCGCGTGCGTTCACTCAATCGCGCCCAGCCTTCGCTCGAAGATGTATTCCTCGCCGCCACCAAGCGCGGTTGGGAAACCGTCGATGGCTCCGCCTCCGTGACCAAATGAGATCCGACGCATGAAACACTTCCCCACTATCCTCAGTCACGAAATCCGCATGCTGCTGGTGAATCCCAGCACCTACATCGCGGGCGTGCTCTTCCTCACCGTGATGGGCTTCATCTTTTCCGGCGTGCTGGAAAGTTATAGCGCCTCCGCGCAAGAGACGTCGCCCGCCGTCGTGTTTTTCCAACTTTTCTGGCTCCCCGTCTGGTTCATGGTGCCGCTCCTCACCATGAAGTGCCTGGCCGAAGAACGCCGGCTCGGCACCCTCGAGACACTCCTCACCGCGCCTGTATCCACGACCGAAGTGGTGCTCGGCAAATACTTCGCGTCCTACTTTCTCTACCTGCTGCTTTGGGCGGCGACGGGCGGCTTTTTCTACATCCTTCACCGCTTCGCCGGTGACAGTCGGTTCATCGATATCGGGCCGTTGCTGGGTGGTTACCTTTTCATCGCGGTCTCCGGCCTGCTTTACGTGGCGATCGGCGTATTCACCAGTTCGCTCTCCCGTAATCAGGCGGTCTCCGGCATTTTCGCGTTTGCGCTGTTGTTCGCGCTCACGATCGGCCTCCGCTTCGTCTCCACGCTCGAAGTCATGAATCTCGAAACGATGGAGCCGATTCGCGCGGCCATTGGTTACTCGAACCCGTTTATCCATCTCGAGGATTTCACCCGCGGCGTCGTCGATACTCGCCAGCTTCTCTTTTACATCAGCGGCACCGTGCTCGCCCTCATTTTTAGCATCCTCGGCGTCGAGGCCAAACTCATCCATAGCTGACCATGGCCAAGCCTCCTACTTTTCGCGCCGTTCGCTGGATCCGCACGCTCAACCTGCTCGCGCAGGTCGTCCTGTTCATCACGCTTTTCGCCGGGCTCAACTACCTCGCCGTCAACTACGCCTGGCGCTTCGACCTCACCAAAAACCGCGCCCACTCCCTCTCGCCGGAGACGCGTTCCTACCTCAAGAATCTCAATCAGCCCGTGCGCATCGTCGTCACGCTGACCGAGAACAGCGACAACGCCGATGTCGCCCAGGCTTACCGCGACGTCAGCGGCTTGCTCCGCGAATACGTTTTCGCCACCGCCGGCAACGAGCGCGGCAAAATCACCGTGGATTTCATTGATGTCTTCCAGCGGCGTCGCGATGCGGAGGCGTTGGGTATCGAACAACCGAATACCATCCTCGTCATCGCCGGCGGTAACCCGCGGCTCGTGAAACTCGACGAACTCTACAACGTCCAGAATCAGGAGAAAAAGGCCTTCCGCGGCGAACAGGCCTTCACCGCCGCCATCCTCGACGTCTCCAGCCCCACCAAGAAAAAGATCTATTTCCTCACCGGCCACGGCGAGATGGCTCTCGACGACGTCAGTCCTGAGCGCGGTCTGTCCTCGCTCGAAGCCGAGCTCACCTCCCGCAATTTCGCCGTCGATTCCCTCGACCTCGCGCAATCCCCGCGCATTCCTGACGACGCCGCCACGATCGTCATCGCCGGGCCACAAGGGCGCTTCGACGCCATCGAACAGGAGCTTCTCCGCCAGTATCTCGCCAATCGCGCCGGCCGTCTCCTCGTCCTCACCGCGCCGGGCTATCCGACCGGACTCGACGACTTGTTTTACGAGTGGGGCGTGCTCGTCGACGACGTGTTGGTTTACGACCGCAGCGCCGCCGGCCAAAGTGAAACAGGGGACCTCATCCTTCCCGCGCTCGCCGAGCACCCCGTCACGCAGTCGCTGCTCAATTACAAGATCCCCCTTCGCGTCGGACCTTCTCGTTCGGTGCGTCCCGACCCAGGTCGCACGCTCGATACCAATCTCGAAGTCACTCCCCTCGTCGCAACGTCCGAGCAGGCTTGGGGTGAACGCAACTATCGCGAGCGAGCCGTGCCCGTTTATAATCCAGGTGTCGATCTTCCGGGGCGCGTTACCATCGTGACCGCCTCCGAACGCAAAACCACGGCGCGCACCAATCTGCCGACCTTCAGCCTGCCCAGCGGCCGCGTCATCACTTACGGTAGCGCCGATTGGATCGCTAACGGCCGCCTCGGCGTCATCGGAAACCTCACGTTCTTCATGTCGGCGATCAACTGGACCACCGACCGCGATACCGATCTCAACGTCCCGGCGCGGCCCATTGCCAAGTTCCAACTCGCCCTCACCCGCGAGCAATTGCAACGCCTTCGCTACAGTTTGATTTTCGCCCTTCCCGGTCTCGCCGCGCTTCTCGGCGCGGTCGTTTACTGGACGCGACGCAACTGACGCGCCCACCCGTCCGCCCCGGCTTAATTTAATCTTCCGACTTCACTTTTGTAATGCGCACCAAAGTCACGCTCATCCTGATTCTCCTGAACGTCGCTCTGCTCGCGGTGATCATCTACGCCCGACGCGAATGGCGCGTGGAGCAGGACATCGCTCGCCTCAGCACGCGCGTTCTGCGGGACGAGGCCATCGGCATGAAGTCGTTGGAGATCACCTCCGCCGGCAGCGACCACAAGATCCGCCTCGAGCGCAAAGGCGAGAACGCCCCGTGGGAACTCAAGGCTCCGATCAACTGGCCCGCCAACGATTTTGCCGTGCGCCGCATCGTTCACGAACTCGAGTTTCTCGAAAGCGAAAGCCGTTTCGCCGTCGATAGCCTGAAGGCCAACAACCAGTCGCTCGCCGACTACGGCCTCGAGCCCTCACGTCTCACGCTCACCTTCACGCGCCCGTCCGCCAAGACCGGCGAACCCGACATCTCGACTCGTATTCAGATTGGCGACGTCACCACCAAACTCGGCAACCGCCTCTACGTGCTCTCGCCCGATGGCCAGACCGTTCACGTTGTCCGCCGCAGTCTCGCCGAAAGCCTGATCGTCGGCATGGAGGAACTTCGCACCGACGCCCTCTTTACGATTCCGGTATTCGAGGTGCGTTCGCTCGGCCTTCAAAACGCCGCCCCCGCCCCGCGCGTGCGCCTTCGCCGCGATGGTGCTCGCTGGGCTTTCGAAGCGCCGATCGTCACCCGCGCCGCCAAGGCCGCGTCCGAGATCGTCATCAGCGGACTCAACAACCTCCGCGCTCTTTCGTTCCTCAGCGATGTCGCCAATTCCGACTCTGGTTTGGACAAGCCGTCCCTGCGCGTGACCATCGAGGGGAACAGCCGCCGGGAGACGCTGCTCCTGGGCAATCC
>JBEVND010000197.1:0-3826 GCA_040508285.1 Rariglobus sp.
GGCACCGCCGCCCGCGCCGAGAAACGCAAAGCGCGCGTTCACTTTTCGCTTACCGTTCCGCCCCTCGATCTTGAGTTTCCAGCGACCGTTTCCACGACGCGCGATGTCCGTCACGCGTTCGCCGAGATACACGGTGACGCCGGGCTGTTTGCTCAGCGAAGCGAGCATACCTTGGGTCAACGCGCCGAAATTCACATCCGTTCCTTCTTCCGAACGCGTCGCCGCAACCGGCTCCGAAGGATCACGACCTTGCATGACCAGCGGCGCCCACTCGGCGATACGAGCGCGATCCTCGGTGTAGTCCATGCCGGCGAACAACGGATGAGCCGAGAGCGCCTTGTGGCGAGCGCGCAGAAACGAAACGTCGTTACCGCGCACAAAACTCATGTGCGCCACGGCATTAATAAAGCTCTTCGGGTCCGGCAGACGACGGCGCTCGACCAGCGAAGCCCAGAACTGTTTTGAAACCTCGAACGCCTCGTTGATCTGAATCGCCTTCGAAATGTCGACCGAGCCGTCGGCTTTTTCTGGCGTGTAGTTGAGCTCGCAAAGCGCCGCGTGACCCGTGCCGGCATTATTCCATGGGTTGGAGCTCTCCGCGGCGACCATGTCGAGCGCCTCGATCACCTCGATCGTCAGATCGGGCTGCAGCTCCTTGAGCAACGTGGCCAGCGTGGTGCTCATCACACCGGCGCCTACGAACACCAGATCCACGTCGCGACTGTTACGGCTGTCTTTCATGTAAAGAAAAGAGAAAGCATCGGAATGAGCCGGAGTCAGGCCACTTCTACTTATTTCTCGTCAGTCATGAAAATTACTAACGCCTGTATTCGGCAGATTACTACCGCGCACAAACGGCTTCATGAATTGTAAATCCGGAACTTGAGCCCGCATGGGAGGTTAGGCCATGTTGAGCCATGAGTCGCGAAATGTGTTACCGCTGTTTCTGGCCGAAACAGATCTGTTGGTGCCCGTCCATTACCCCGATGGAAACGCGCACACATTTCGTTTTCCTGATGCATCCGAAGGAGTTCAAACAGGAAAAAGCCGGCACAGGTCGCCTCACGCATCTCTGTCTCGGCAACAGCGAAATCCAGATGGGCATCGCCTTCGACGATCACGAGGCGGTGCAGGAAATCATCAACGATCCACGCAACTTCACGATGCTGCTCTACCCGAGCGCACGCTCTCGCAATCTGTCCAACGGCGACCTCGCGCCCGCCGACCTCGGCGACCGGCGGTTGGTCGTGCTCCTCCTCGATGCCACTTGGGCGCTCGCCAAAAAAATGCTTCGCCTGAGTCCGTCGCTCCAACGCCTCCCGCGAATCATGTTCACGCCCTCGGCCCCAAGCCGCTACGTGATCAAACAACAGCCGGTCGAGGGCTGCCTCTCCACGCTGGAAGCCAGCCACGAGTTGCTCATGGCGTTGCAACGTTCCGGCCTCGACCAGTATCCGTTGCCGGAGCAGTTACTCGGCCTCTTTGCACGCATGCAGGACTACCAGCTCCGCTGTGCCCGTGATCCGTCACGCGACGGGTATCGACGAAGTCCCTACAGCGCCCCGTCCGAACGAGTCGCGCCGAAAGACCGCACCAACGCCCGTCGCACACGCTTGTTTAACCTCGGTGCAGTGTCCGCTCCGCCCGCAGAAAAGCCCGCCGAATAAAGTAAGCGCGACCTCGTGCCGTTCCCGCACGCGTCGGACGATAGCCTCCACACAGGGCAACGACGCACAGACTCTGCGCCTTTGACCGACTACCGCCCCCCTCATCGAACTCAGGGCGAGGAATCCGGACACGAAAAAGCCCGCCGATTAAGGCGGGCTGAAATCGTTGCGATAATCGCGCAGGCCTTACTTGGCCTTGGCGCCACCACGCTTGAACTTCGAGGTGAACTTCTCAACGCGACCGGCGGTGTCGACGATGCGCTTCTCGCCAGTGTAGGCGGGGTGCGAATCGGACGTCACGTCACGGAGGACGACGAAGTGCTCGACGCCATCGATGACTTCCTTACGGGCGGACTTCATCGTGGACTTGGTGAGGAAGCGCTTGCCGCTCGAAACATCGAGGTAGCAAACGTTATTGAGGACTGGATGGCCTTCGGCTTTCACGTTGGTAAAGAGGGTGTTGGATTAACCTTGGCGGGCCTTGTAACGGGGCTCGACCTTGTTGATGACGTAGATGCGGCCTTTGCGGCGGACGACCTGGCAAGCAGGGTGACGCTTCTTCGCGGATTTGATAGAGGAAACAACTTTCATAAAAGAGACGAAAACACCCTTCGCACGTGCCTCTGTCAACGGAAATGTTGATCACTCGCGCACGACATTACGCCGTCGCAGCCGATTAGTTGAGACTCGGATCCTCAGGCTCGTTGGCGAGGAGTTTCCACTCGTCATCAATCTGCCCCAGCAAGTCGCGCCAAAGCTGCTCATCGGGCGAATCTTCCAGCAAATCGGCCACCAACGGGCTCACCACCCACGTGTCGCGTTGCAACTCCTCTTCGAGTTGGCCGCCGGTCCAGCCCGCATAACCGAGAAATGCCCGCATGTGAACGCCCTCTTCGTGCATCAGCTCTTCCGCTTTTTGCGGATCGATGCCGAACATCAGCTGAAACCCATCGCTCTCCGGATGCGGTCGCCACACGCAAAGAATCACCTGCGATGGCTGCACGGGACCACCCGAGAACAACGGCACTTGCGCCAGCGCGCTCGCGCCGAACTCGGCATTGAGATCTCCCAGGCATTTTTCCAGTGGACGATTCAGCACCACGCCCATCGCACCCTCGCTGTCGTGCGACGCGATCAAGATGACTGTATGCTTGAAATTATCGTCCTTGAGCGACGGATGAGCCAGTAACAACGAGCCGCCCAGCACGGGGGAGGAATCGGGATGACGTGTAGACATCGGCAAAAGAAACGACAGCCGCGACCGCTTAAAGTTTCAAAACCTTCACACCCGCATCCGTGAGCAACGGGCCGACCAACGGGTCGTTGTTGTAATCGTAGCGATACCGCACCTCGGCGATGCCGGAGGCCGCCAGAATCTTCGCGCAATTGATGCAGGGGAAATGCGTCACATAAGCCAATCCGCCTTCGACCGGGCTGCCGCGGCGCGCGGCGTCGGCGATGGCGTTTTGCTCGGCATGAACCGTCGCTTGTTCACGTCCGTCACGCAGTCGTGAGAGATGCGGCGTGCCGGGCAGGAATCCATTGTAGCCCGCCGCGATGATGCGATTTTGCCGATCGCCACCGCTCACGATCACGCAGCCCACATGCAGACGCTCGCACGGCGAACGCGTCGAGATGAGCACGGCGGTCGCCATGAAATAATCATCCCAGGAAGGACGTTCGGTAAACTGTTGGGTGGCTTGGGCGATCAGGTCGACCGCGGAGCTCGGTTCGCTCATGAGCGCAATCGGTAGCCCCCGTTTTGAAAATTGCCACTCCGAATGCGCATCCTCATCAACCGCACATGCCCACGTTGCACGATCTCGTCTCCTATTGCGATGAACGCACCCGCCGCAGCGCCTACAAGGATGCGCCCGGCGCCTTCAACGGCCTGCAACTCGCCAACTCCGGCCGCGTCACCAAAATCGGCGCCGCCGTGGACGCAGGCGTCGCGCCGTTTCGCCAGGCGGTCGCAGCCGGCGTGGATTTCCTTATCGTTCATCACGGGATGTATTGGGACATGCCGCGTCCGCTGACCGGTCCGGTTTACGATCGCGTGGCCTCGCTCATTCGCGGCGACTGCGCGCTTTACAGCAACCACCTGCCACTCGACGGACATCCCGAGATCGGCAACAACGCGCTCCTCGCCCGCCAACTGG
>JBEVND010000216.1:0-7837 GCA_040508285.1 Rariglobus sp.
TCCCACCGCCGCCAAGGCTGCGTGGCTCATCGAGGGTTTTAACCGCCACCACTTTCTCCCGACCGGCGTGGTCATCCCGCCCGACCTCGGTCGCAACGCCTTCCGCTCCGATCTCTACCAGCTCGCCCAGAAAAAAGCCCGCGTCTCCCGCCATGAAAAAACACTCGTCAACGCCTGATCTCATGCCTGCCCGTTCTTCCTCCCGCCGTTCGTTTCTTAGCTCGACCGTGGCCAGTCTCGGTCTCGCCGTTCTCGCCAGCCTTGCGCCTTCGTTCGCTCACGCCGCGCCCGACTACACGCCTGAGCAACCCAACGTTTCCTTCGGTTTCATCGCTCTGACCGACTGTTCGCCTATCGTCATCGCTCACGAAAAAGGCTTCTTCGCCAAATACGGCATCAACGCCACGGTGAAAAAAGGCGCCAGCTGGGCCGCCATTCGCGACATGCTCAGCTCGGGCGACATTCAATCGACCCACATGCTGATCGGCATGCCGTTCGCCTCCACCATCGGCCTCGGCGGCGCCACGCCCAAGCCGATGATCATCCCGTGGATCCTCAATCGCAACGGCCAGGCTATCACGCTCTCCAACGATTTTAAGGGCAAGGTCGGCGCCGATCCGAAGACGCTAAAGCCGCTCGTCGACGCCGCCAAGGCCAAGGGTTCGCCGCTCACGTTTGCGATGACGTTCCCGCCTGGCAGCCACGCCATGTGGGTCCGCTACTACCTCGCCGCCGGCGGCATCAATCCCGACTCCGACGTTTCCCTCGTCACCATCCCGCCGCCCCAGATGGTCGCCAACATGAAGGTCGGTAAAATGGACGGCTTCTGCGTCGGCGAACCGTGGAACGCCCGCGCCATCTCCGACAAAATCGGTTACACCGCCGTCACCACGCAGGACATTTGGAAAGATCACCCCGAGAAGGTCCTCGCCTTCAGCGAGGACTGGGCTCTCAAAAACCCCAAGACCGTCAAAGCCATCCTCAAGGCCCTCCACGAGGCCTCCGTCTGGCTCGACGACATGGGCAATCGCGACGAAGCCTGCGCCATCGTATCCAAGCCCAACTACATCAACTGCCCGAAGGACGTGATCCTCGGCCGCATGCTCGGCCAGCTCGACTACGGCGACGGCCGCAAGGTCACCGACGAGGCGCCGATGCACTTCTCCATCCGCAACGCCAACTACCCGCAGCCCGCTTACGGCCTCTGGTGGCTCACGCAGTTCCGCCGCTGGGGCCTCGTCACTGGCGCACCTGATTACGAGGGCGTCGTGAAACGCGTCATGCGCCCCGACATCTACGAGGAGGCCATGGCCGAACTCGGTGTCACCGGCCGCGCCCGCGATGACTCGCCAGTCACGTTGTTCGACGGCGTGACCTTCGACCCCAAGGGCGATCTCGAGGCCTACGCCAAGGGTTTCTCGATTCATTCGCTGAAGAACTAACCGACGCATTTCCATCACCCGTCTCGCGCCACCCGAGACGGGTTTTCACCCACTCACCACCGTCCGCCCAGCCGCCGCATGAACGCCACCGTCCGCAACTTCCTCGTCAATTCCGCCTGCCTCCTCGCCGGGCTTTTGCTCACGCTCGGCTTCTGGTCCATCCTGAGTGCCACGGTGGCCAAAGAACTCCCCACGCCGTCCGCCACGTGGGAAGTGGCCAAGCCCTACGTGATGGATCCGCTCGCCAAGCGCGGTGAGCAAGACCAAGGCATTCTCCGCCTCGTGGGTTACTCCCTGGCTCTCGTCGCGAAGGGTTACGCCATCGCCCTCATCATCGGCACGCCGATCGGTTTCCTCCTCGGTCTCTCCAAGGGCTTCTCCCGCATCTTTGATCCGATCGTGCAGGTGCTTCGTCCCGTGTCACCGCTCGCCTGGTTGCCCTTGGGCATGGTGCTCTTTCTCAGCACGGGCAAACAAGCGCTCGAAAACGGCGCACTGTTCACCATCGCGATCTGTTCCATGTGGCCGACCGTGCTCAACACCGCCGTCGGCGTCCGCGCCATCCCGCAGGATTAACTCAACGTAGGCCGCGTCCTGAAACTCTCCCGCACCAAGATGCTCTTCAAGATCATGGTGCCCTCCACGCTGCCCTACATGTTCACTGGCTTCCGTCTTTCTCTCGGCATCGCGTGGTTGGTGATTGTCGCCGCCGAAATGCTTACCGGCCGCACGGGCGTCGGGTCTTTTCTCTGGAACGAATACAACAACGCCAACTACGGAAACATCATCTTCTCGATCCTCACCATTGGCATCATCGGCTTCATTCTCGATCGACTGATGAGCGTCATCGAAAGCCGCCTCAAGACCGCCTGATTCACCTTTCGCCATGAGCTTCCTCGAACTCAAAAACGTCTCCAAGTCCTACGGTGGCACGCCCGTGCTCAGTGACGTCAATCTCTCCATTATCGAGGGCGAGTTCGTCGCCATCGTTGGGTATTCCGGCCAGGGCAAGACCACGTTGATGTCTCTGATCGCGGGCCTGATCAAACCCGACTCCGGCACGCTCACGCTCTCCGGCCAACCCATCACCGGCCCTGGTCCGGACCGCGGTCTCGTTTTCCAAAATTACTCGCTCCTCCCGTGGCTCACCGTCGGCGAAAACATCGACTTGGCCGTTAGATCCGTCTTCCCGGAAAAAACCGAAGCCGAGCGCGCCGCGCACATCGATAACTACATCGCGATGGTGAAGCTCTCCCATGCGAAGGATCGCCTCCCCCGCCAGCTCTCCGGCGGCATGCGCCAACGTGTATCCGTTGCACGAACACTCGCCATCCAGCCTCGCATCCTGCTCCTCGACGAACCGCTCTCCGCTCTCGACGCCCTCACTCGCGCCAACCTCCAGGACGAGATAAACGACATCTGTCAGTCCGACAAAAAGACCGTCGTTCTGATCACCAACTCCGTGGACGAAGCCCTCCTCCTCGCCGACCGCATCATTCCTCTCACGCTCGGTCCCGGCGCAACGCTCGCAGCACCGATCACCGTCGATCTTCCGCGCCCGCGTGATCGCAAAGCCCTTAATCAAGAGCCCGAGTTCAAGCGCCTGCGCGCCCAGATCACCGACCAGCTCCTCGGCTTCAGCGCCGGCCGAAAATCGTCTCTCAGTCGGAAACTCGTCCTTCCCGACATCCTGCCCGAGGACCTCGAAGCTCCTCGCGTGAGCCGCCCGCCCCGCCGCCTCTCCGAGGAAAAAAACGAAACCATCGTCTCTGCCTAACTCATGCGTCCCTTCCTCGAAATCTCCCAGCTCCACAAAACCTTCCCGACGCCGAAGGGTCCGCTCACCGTCGTCGAGGACTTCAACCTCAAGATCCGCAAGGGTGAGTTCATCGCCTTGATCGGCCACTCGGGCTGCGGCAAATCCACCGTGCTTTCGATGATCGCCGGCCTCGCCGACGTCTCGCAGGGCGGCATCATTCTCTCCAGCAAGGAAGTCACCGCCGCCGGCCCCGATCGCGGCGTCGTGTTTCAATCTCCGTGTCTGCTCCCGTGGTTCACCGCCTTCGAAAACGTCATGCTTGGCGTGAACCAGGTTTACTACACCGCCAGCAAACTCGAACGCACCCAAATCGCGGAATACTACCTCACGGTCGTCGGGCTCGGCGAAGCGATGCACAAGCGTCCCGGCGAACTGTCCCAAGGCATGCGTCAACGTTGCGGCATCGCCCGCGCCTTCGCACTCAGTCCCAAGATGCTGCTCCTCGACGAACCGTTCGGCATGTTGGACAACCTCACCAAGATGGAGCTGCAGGACGTGCTCCTCGATCTCTGGCAGCGCGACCAAAAGACCGCGCTCATCGTTACCCATGATGTCGACGAGGCGCTCTATCTCGCCGACCGCGTGGTCATGATGACCGACGGCCCCAACGCCACGGTCGGCGAAATCCTCGAGGTCAATTTCCCGCGCCCCCGCAACCGTAAGCAGCTGCTCGAAGATCCTGCCTACTACGCGGCGCGTGAACAATTGATCGGTTTCCTCGAAGAGCGTTCGCATCACCGTCCCGTTCGCACCGCGCACGCCGCGCCACCGGCACCTCCCGCGAAACCCACCGGCCTGCGCAAATTGTTCGGTTCCCTCGCCTCCGCCTGATCACCGGCTGAGGCGCAGGTTTCCCGAGGCCCACCCACGGCCTTCAGGCCACTGCCTTGCCCGTAGCGTTCCCTTTCCCGCCATCCAACTAAAGCCATGAAGTCACACCACCACCGACTGCTGCTCCTCGCCTTGCTCGGCACCGCCTCGCTGTCCGCGCAAACCGCTCCCACCGCCTCCGCTCCCGCCAAACCCGCCGCGCCGGCATCGTTTCAGGAAGCATTCACCAAGGGCAAAGTTTCGCTCAACGCACGCCTTCGCTACGAGCACGTCGATCAAGATGCGCTCGCCGATGCCGAGGCCCTCACGCTGCGCCTTCGACTCGGTTACACCACGGCCTCCTACAAGGGTTTCCAAGCGTCCATCGAGGGAGAACACATCGCCCCGCTCATCAACGACTACTTCGATGGCACTGGCACCAACTCCGCCGGTCGCGCCACCATCGCCGACCCCGAGGACACCAACCTCAATCAGGCCTGGCTTTCCTACACCTACGAGAAAACCAAGGGCACGCTCGGCCGCCAGAAACTCGTTCTCGATAACGCCCGCTTCATCGGCGACGTCGGTTGGCGCCAGAACGATCAGACGTTCGACGCCGTCGTGCTTCAGGACAAAACTTTCGCGAAGACCACGCTCACCTACGCGTATCTCGACCGCGTGAACCGCATCTTCGACGACTCCGGCGCGCAGCCCGACTGGGAGTCCGAGTCTCATGTCCTCAACGCCTCCTACGCCGACCTGCCGTTTGGCACGCTCACCGCCTACGCTTACCTGCTCGATTTCGATGCCAACTCCGCGCCGGCCGTCCAGACCGCCGTCCGCAACAACTCGACCGCCACCTACGGCCTCAGTCTCACCGGCAGCCGTCCGCTCACCAAGGACCTGAAGGCGTCCTACCGTTTTGAATACGCCACCCAAACCGACTACGGCGACAGCGCGCTCGATTACCGCGCCGACTACTACGTGGCCGAACTCAGCGCAGCCTACAAAATCTACAGTCTCACCGGCGGCTACGAGGTCCTCGGCTCCGACGATGGTCTCGTGGGTTTCAAAACTCCCCTCGCCACCATGCACGCGTTCAACGGTTGGGCCGACGTCTTCCTTGCGACGCCCGCCGGCGGGTTGACCGATACCTACGTCAAAGCCGGTGCCAAGGCTTCTAACTCGCTCAACCTCCTCGCCGCCTACCACTTCTTCGGCACCGAGGACGGCCCGTCGCAGATCGGCCAGGAGTTCAACGCCCTCGCCGTCTACAAACTCAACAAGCAACTCAGCTTCACTGCCAAGTTCGCCAAATTCTGGAGCGACCAGGCCGGCGCCGCGTTTAACGACCGCACCAAGGTCTGGCTGCAAGCCGACTTCTCCTACTGACCGCTTCGCCCTCACTGCCTCACCCGGCGATCCGGTGTGAGGCCTTTTTTTGCACCCACTCGACTCTCATGAACAAAACCGAATTCGCCGCCGTCATCCTTGAAGCCAAAAACGCCCGCAACCTCACGTGGGCCGCCATCGCTGAAGCCGCCGGTCTTTCCGAAGTCTACACCACATCCGCCTGTCTGGGCGAAAACGCGCTTCCCCCCGAGGCCGCCGCCCGCGTCGCCGATCTCCTTGGGCTTGGCACACGCGGCGCCGCCACTCTCGCCGCGTTCGCCAACAAGGGCGAAGCCGCGCCCGCTGTCTCCAAAGAACCGCTACAGTATCGCTTTCAGGAAATTCTCTACGTCTACGGCCCGACGCTCAAAGCGCTCATCGAAGAGAAATTCGGAGCCGGCATCATGAGCGCCATCGATTTCACCATGCACATCGACCGCGTCGAAGATCCCAAGGGCGACCGCGTAAAGATCGAGATGTGCGGCAAGTTCCTCGCCTACAAAACCTGGTAGGCGACCGAGCGGGCGCCCGTCCCGCGCCTTTCACAACCCGCAGCGGCCAAGCAGCTTTCGGTGAAGCCCGAACCGCGCTCACCGGTTTGCCGCGCCTACGCAGATTCGAGGCGAAGCGCCTACTTAGACGATGATGAAGATTAGTCATGATCAGACTAAAATTTATTCACGCTATTAATACATCCAACCGGTCTGCGTGGCATCGGCGGTGCTAATTTCCAACCACGCACATGACTGCCACGACCACCCTTTCATCGCCCGGCTCTTCCGAGCCGTTCACCTCCGACCAAAAGGAGTATCTGCAAGGTTTCATGGCCGGCGTGGCCGCCTCCGGGCAGTTTCCTTTTACCGGTCAGACCGCGGCCGGTCTGCTCACCGCCGATTCTGCCTCCGCCGTCACGGGCAACCTCTCCGCTCCACCCGCCGAAGACACCGTTCACGGCACGCCCCTCTCCGATCTCTGCAAAGAAGAGAAATGGAAATACGACGAGGATCCGCTCGACGCTTGGGAACGCCTCATCGCCCATTCCGAAGCCAATAAATTCCCCGACGCCGAGAACACCTACCGGTTCAAAACCCACGGTCTGTTCTACGTTGCTCCGGCACAGGACAGTTTCATGATTCGCCTGCGCGTTCCCGCCTGCGAAATCTCCGCCCACCAGCTCCATGGTCTCGCCGACCTCGCCGCCGATCTCGGTGGCGGTTACGCCGACATCACGACCCGCGGCAACTTGCAGATCCGCGAATTCAAACCCCGCGATCTCGTCTCCGTGCTCACTCGCGTGCAGGAGCTCGGCCTCACTTCGCGCGGGGCCGGCGCCGACAATATCCGCAACGTCACCGCATCGCCCGACAGCGGTTTTTCGCCCGACGAACTCCTCGACGTTCGCCCTTACGCCAAGGGCATTCACCACTACATTCTCAACCACCGCGACCTCTACGGCCTTCCGCGCAAGTTCAACATCGCCTTCGACAGCGGCAGCCTCCTCACCGCCGCCGCTGACACCAACGACATCGGTTTCTTCGCCGTGCGTGTTACCGAGAAAAGCATCGCCAGCGCCCCGTCTGCGTCCGCCACGTCTCCCGGCATCTACTTCCGCGTTCAACTCGGCGGCATCACCGGCCACCAGGATTTTGCACGCGACACCGGCTTGTTGATCAAGCCCTCCGAAGCCGTCTCGGTCGCCGCCGCCATGGTCCGCGTCTTCGCCGAAAACGGCGATCGCACCAACCGCAAAAAGTCCCGGCTCAAGTATCTCCTCGAAAAATGGGGCTTTGATAAGTTCATCGACGAAACCCAGAAGAAACTCGCCTTCCCGCTCGGCCGCCTGCCGCTCGAAGCCTGCGAGCCCCGCCGCCCGCTCCTCAAACACGGTTGGCTGGGCGTTCACAAACAAGCCAACCGCGGCTTCAACTCCGTCGGCATCGGCGTTCCCGTCGGCCGCCTCAAGGCGAAGCAGATGCACCAGCTCGCCGACCTCGCTCAACACTACGGCAAGGGCGAACTCCGCCTCACCGTCTGGCAAAATGTGATCATTCCGCACATCGCAGACGGACTCATCTCCACGTTCAAGCGCCAGGTGCAGAGCATCGGTTTCTTTACCGAGGCCTCGAGCGCCACCGGTGGCATCATCGCCTGAACCGGCAGCAAGGGCTGCAAGTATTCATCCGCGGATACGAAGGCCCACGCCCAGCTCACCGCGAAACACCTCACCCACGCCGGCGTCGTAATCGAACAACCGGTTAATCTCCACTTCTCCGGCTGCGCCCATAGTTGCGCCCAGCATTACTGCGGTGATCTCGGATTCATCAGCACCAAGCTGGCCGACGGCGGCGAAGGTTACCACGTCCTCGCCGGCGGC
>JBEVND010000277.1:0-6184 GCA_040508285.1 Rariglobus sp.
GAAACCCACGAAACATCCCTCCGACCTGATCCTCGCCCCCCCCCCCGCGACATCGAACGCTCTGGCAGGGCGTTAGCCGCTCCGCTCTTGGCAACAGACTCTGGTCGATCTTTGCAGAGTCGCCGTCCGGAACTCGTTCCCCAACCCGCCTGATCTCAATTCAGTTCTGGTTTTCGTGTGTTTCGTGTGTTTCGTGGTTCCCTTACGATATGTCCGACAAACTCACCGAGATCATGGCATGGAAGCGACAGGAGATCGCTCCGCTCATCCGCAAGGTGTCCCTGCCCGAGCTGGCTGCGTTCAACGCCATGGCCCCCAAACCGCCGTCCTTCGCCGCCGCCCTTCGCCGCGACGACGGTAAACTTGCCGTGATCGCCGAGATCAAACGCCGCTCGCCGTCCGCCGGCGCGATCGCCGCCACGACGCTTTCCGCCACCGAACAGGCCATCAACTATCGCTCCGCCGGTGCCGCCGCGCTCTCCGTTCTCACCGACGAAAAATTCTTCGGCGGCACCCTCGCCGACCTTACCGGCGTCACCACGCACTTCCGCATGGAGCGCCCCGCCATTCCGTGCATTCGCAAGGACTTCATGGTGCACCCGATCCAGGTGCTCCAGGCCCGCGAGGCGGGCGCCAGCGCCATCCTGATCATCGTGCGCGCCCTCAATGACGAGGAGATCGCCGACCTGTTTGCCGCCGCCAAGTTTGCCGGGCTCGATGCGCTTTTCGAGATTCACAACGAATCCGAACTCGACCGTGCCGTGAAACACGGAGCCAAAATCATCGGCGTCAACAACCGTGACCTCGCCATCTTCAAGTGCGACCTCGGCCTGAGCGAACGCCTCATCCCGCTCTTTCCCAAACACGTGATCGCCGTAAGTGAGAGCGGCATCTTCAACGGGGCGGACGCCGCCCGCGTGCACGCCGCCGGCGCCCACGCCATCCTTTGCGGCGAAGCGCTCATGAAGGCCCCCGACACCGCCGCCTTGATCACCCAGTTTCAGGAAGCCTGATCATCAGTGCCCATTAGCGGTTAACCCTTCTTCATCGTGCCTCTCTCTCCCTCCGCCACTCGCGATCTCCTCGGCCAGCTCGGCCACTTTCCCAAGCGCGCGCTCGGGCAAAACTTCCTCGTGGATGGCAACATCGTGCTGAAGTCGCTCGAACTCGCCGGCGTCCGCGCCGGTGACACCGTCGTCGAGGTTGGCCCGGGTCTCGGCACGCTCACCACCGCCATCCTCGAAACCGGCGCCGACCTCTGGGCCGTTGAATTCGACCGCCATCTCCACGCCTACCTCGAATCGACGCTCCTCCCGCGTTTCCCCAAGACGTTCCACCTCCTCGAAGGCGACGCCGTCGAACATCCCCTCGCCGCCCTGCCCGCCGACAAGGCCGCCGCCGGCTTCAAGATTGTCGCCAACCTCCCCTACGCGATCTCCACACCGTGGATGGACGCCGTATTCTCCGGGCCACTACCGACGAATCTTGTCCTGATGTTGCAGCAGGAAGCCGCCCAACGTTACGCCGCGCAACCCGGCACGAAACAGTTCGGCGCCATTTCCATTTTTCTCCAATCCGCCTACGACATCGCCCCCGGGCACAAGGTCGCCGCCGCCTGCTTCCACCCGCGGCCCGATGTTGAGTCCTACCTGCTCAACCTCGTGCGCAAGCCCGCGCCTTTCGTCTTCTCTCCCGACGTAAAACTCCTCATTCGCGCCTGCTTCCAACAACGCCGCAAACAACTCGGCGCCCTCTTGCGCGACAAACTCCCCGACGGTGGCGCCGCGTGGTTTGCCGATCTTGCTGCCGCCGGTTACAGTCCGCAAAGCCGCGCCGAGGAAGTGCCGGTCGCTCTCTGGCAAAAACTCCGCATTCCCGCCGCGGCTTGAGCGATTTCGCCATGACGCTCCAGACGTTCATCACCCTGCTCGTGATCGGCAGCCTCACCGGCCTGATCGTCACCCTCGTCGGGAAAAACAAAAAAACCGGCCTCGCCGTAAACCTCGTGGTCGCCTGCGCCGGTGCTTTCCTCGGCTGGTTTATTTTCACCCAAGTCAGCCGCATGGCCATGCAGGTCGTCTTCGCGATCGGTGGGAGTTTGCTGCTGCTCTGGATGATTCGTCTCATCAAAAAGTAACCCCACGCCATGTCTGATCCCTATCAAGAGTTGATCGACGGAGAGACCTTTATTCGCGGCCCGCTCAACGCCCCACATGAGCAACTCTGTGAACGCCTTCACGCATGGTTCACGGCGCATCTTCCGGCCAACTCCGCGTTCAAACTTCTGCCGCGTCGGGCGTCGCTCCCGCTTCGCACCGGCACGAATGTATGCCCCGATCTCGCGCTGGTTCGCCGCGACACGGGTCAGCTTTATCTCGCCATCGAGGTGCTCCAGCCGGGCGACCATCACCCCGATACCGTGCTGAAAAAACAGGTCTATTCCGACTGCCGCACGCCCCGCCTGTGGATTGTCGATTCACGTTATCAAAACGTCGAAATCTACGCGACCGGTCCCGCCGGGTTTCGCCTGGAGTCGATTCTCGCCAGCCATGAAAAGCTCCCCGAATCCGTCCTCGGTGGAGCGACCTACCTGGTGGCAGATCTGTTCGATCGGCGCTAAGCGGTCGCGGTCGCCTGACGCGATTTTTAGAAGCCGCCTTTGCAGCCGGCGAAACGCTGGAAAGTGTCCAACGGTTCGCCGGCACGAGCGTCCCGGCTTGAGCCCACTCAGACGTGTTCGCCCGGAATCCAGAAGGTCGTCTGCTGTGCAATCGGTTCCGGTGTGCCGTCGACTTCCAGCTCGATGACGCTCGCCAGCCCGTCTGGCAGCGGAACCGGCAGTCCGCGCAAGAAGAGCCGTTCGCCTTTTTGCTCGAACGCTATCAGTGCACCACCGTCGAGCCAACGCGCCGAAATCACGCGGTTCTTCAGCTCGGCCCAGCACAACTCCGGTCCAGTGCCGGTCCGGATGGCGAGATACACGCGGCTGCCTTTCACCCAGACCTTGCCCCAATTATTCCACGGAAACGGATTGCGCTCCGAGTTGCTCAGCGCCTCGCGATTGCGACGCATCCAGTCACCAGCCTCGCGCAACATCGCCACCGACTCCGCCGGAATCGTGCCGTCGGACTTCGGGCCCACATTAAGCAACAGATTGCCGCCGTCCTTCGCGGTCTCGCACAGCATACGCACGATCTCGCCCGCATCCTTCCAACGCGAATCACCGGCGTGCCAGCCCCAGTTGTCGTTGAGCGTCATACACGCTTCCCACAGCGTCGACGGGTCTTTCGGCGCCTTGATCGCCTGTTCGCTCACATGGACGTGCGAAGGTGTGCCGTTGCGCACGTTGATCAACATGTGCGGCTGGAGGCGCAGCATTTCACTGTTCACCTCGCTGCTCTGCAAGTCGTCGGGAATGCATCCGTCGAACCACAGGTAATCGATCTTCCCATAGGTGCTCATCAACTCGACCAGTTGCGCGCGATAGTAAGCGATGAACCGCTCGCGCGCCTCCGGCGAGGCCCAGTCCTTCTCGTTCGGCCAGTCGCGGAAAAACGGACCCGGATAATCCGGATGGCTCCAATCCGCCGGCGAATAATAAAGACCCACTTTCAGCCCCGCCGCGCGCACCGCTTCGACAAAGGGCCCCACGAGATCGCGCCGAGGACCGATGTTGCCCGCGTGAAATTCGCTCTGCTTCGTCGGCCACAACGCAAAGCCGTCATGATGCCGCGTGGTGAGCACCACGTAGCCCATGCCCGCTTCTTTCGCGAGCGCCGCCCAAGCCTTCGGATCATAGTTTTCCGCGCGAAAATTATCCGCGTAGAGCCGCACATATTCGTCCTGCGGAATGCGTTCGCGGTTGCGGAACCATTCGCCGCGTCCACCGACGGAATAAACGCCCCAGTGGACGAACATTCCGTAACGCGATTCATTAAACCAGGTGTGGTTGGGATTCATTGAGGTAAGGTTAAAATTTAAGGGAAAGATTAACGCGCGAGTCCCGCCTTGGCCACGCGCAGTTCAAAGTTATGTCCGGCACTGCCCGCCGCGGTCTTGATGAAAACCTCGTTCATGCCGGCTTTCAGTCGCACCGGCAGAAAAAACGGCCGCGGGTGCGGTCCGTCGAAAACCAGCACGCGTTCACCGTTGATCCAGAGCTGCACGTAATAATCCACCGTGATCGAAAGCACGGCGTCTCCGCCCGTGCCCGCATCCAATTCCGTCCGCGCGTAGGCGACCGTGGGCTTCTCCACGCCCGATAATGCACGCACATCCACCTTGGCGCCTTCGCCGGTGACCGGTTTCCAGTCCACCGCCTTCGCTGCGATATCAGCATCGCCCGGCTCCGGCAGGAACTTCGTGAACAGCGCCTCGCGTCCGTCTAGCCCTTCGCCCGCCGCAAACGGGCCCGCCCAGCTCCACGCGGTCGCCGCAACCTCGGCAAACACCAGATCACGCATCACCTCCGCCGTGAATTTCCCCTGCGGACTCGCTTCACGACTCGCTCCGGTCTCGCCCGCCACCAGCAGATACCCGAGCTTCACCGGCCCGTTCACCCGGGCGTCCGTTTCGCTCTTGGCGGGCAGCACCAACGTCAGCGTGTGCTCCCGCGCCGGCAAGTCATCGCCCACCAAGGTCGAACTGTAGCCGCTCCGCGTATTCGTAAAAACATGACGCGGCAGCCCGCCGTCCACGTTCGCATAGAACGAACCGTAGTCGGTCTTCATCGCAAAGAACACGCCGACCGTCGTCCCGCGAAACGGCACCCGCAGCACCGCCCCGGGCTCGTTCGCACCCAGCACGCCCTGAAAAAATCGATTCCACCACGACGGCAGCGACGCCTCTGATTTCCAGTCAGGCGCCCCGTAGCCTTGCAACGGCACCAGACGCGCATCGAGCAACAGCGGCTTCGCGCTGAGGGGCGCGGGCAACTTGGCCTGGGCCGGAGATTCGCCCGCCTTGGCGCGCTCCACCAAAGGCGCGAGCACACCACTCATCGTCTCCGCATAGAGCGCGTGCCCCGCTTTGTTCGGGTGCACGTTATCACTAAAATACTCATCCCACGCCGCCGCCCCTTTCGCATCCATCGCCGCCTGCATGTCTACTTCGGCCAATCCGTAGTGACGCGCCACCCGCCGATGCCGCGCAAGATTCACCCCTTCCTTCGCCGCCGCCTCGATGATCACGATGGCCGGTGGATTGGGCAGCGACTTCAACCGCACCACCATGGTCTCCATGTAGCGGACCGCTTGCTCGTCGGAGAGAGCGCCGTCGTTCACGCAATACTCGATCGCCACCAGATCGGGCTGATGCGCGATGACGTCCCGCTCGATCCGAAAGACTCCCAGCGAACTCCCCGTCGCGCTCATGCCCGAGTTGACGACCGTCACCGCACTTTGAGGAAACTGCTCACGTAACCAGTCGCCCACCCAGCCCGGTCCGCTCGCCTGCGTGATCGACCCGCCGATCGCCACATAGCGCAACGGCTCGCCCTTCGCCGCACGTGCGAACGCCGCGACGACATCGTCGCCGGTCGTTGCGGGTCGTGCAGACACCCAGGTTACGGTGAGCACGACCAACAGAAAAAACCGGCCCGCCTTCATGGTAGCGCCTCCGCAATCTCAACCGATGCCGGCGCGCCCGCGACGCACACGCTTTCGATGCGCAGCTCCTGTCCGTCCTCGAGCAACGGCGTGATCTCGATCACATGCTCGCGATCCTCCGGCAGGTCCTGCGCGATGAATTGCACATGCCGGAAATTCCCGCCCTTCGCATGGCGTCCCGGCTCATAGGTCTTGGCCTCGCCGCCATTCACCCGCACCTCATAGCGCCCCGAGATCGGCGTGCCGTCGCCAAACAGCAGCACGTTTTTCCCGCGCACCTTCAACGTTAGCGGCACCGCCTTCGGCCCCTGCGCAATCGTCATGTCATCCGCCCAGCGCGACATCACAAAATCATACGCCACCGCGTTCCGGTGCGGCTGGCCCACGCTCCAGCCTGCCGGCAATGCGCCCAATGCAGACAACCGCACGCGTTTCACGGTCATGTAAGTATCCGCATGCAACATCGCCTCCGGCACGCGACACACCAGCTTCTCCGCAACCGCCTTTTCGTAAGCGGTCCACACGGCCTCGGCATAGAGCGCGTAGCCCTTGTCGCCCGGATGCGTCACATCCGGCGG
>JBEVND010000318.1:0-4075 GCA_040508285.1 Rariglobus sp.
AGCTGCGCCGAATACCTCACGCCGAAATTTGCCGCCCTCGGCAAGTAAGCCGGCCTTCATTGGAATCCGTAAGGCCTGACCCTGTGTCAGGCCTTTTTAGTTTTCGCGCTTTGACTACCTCCACCCACTACGACGTCGCCATCATCGGCGCGGGCATGGCCGGTCTCGCTGCCGGCATCCGCCTCGCACACTTCGGGAAAAAAGTGTGCATTTTCGAGCGTCACAACGCGCCCGGTGGGCTGAATAGTTTCTACAGCATCGACGGTCGCAAATACGACGTGGGTCTCCACGCGATGACCAACTTCGTGCGGGCCGGTGTCAAAGGCACGCCGCTCACCAAGCTCCTGCGCCAGCTCCGCATTGAGCGCGACGAGTTCGCGCTGTGTGAGCAGAAGCTTTCGCGAGTTGCCTTTGGCCCGCGTGGCGAGGTTTCGCTGACGTTCACCAACGACTTCACGGTTTTTGAAAGCGAAGTCGCCCGCCAGTTTCCCGCACAGATCGACGGCTTTCGCCGGCTGGTCGCGTTGATGCGGACCTATGACGACGTGTCGCTAGGCGCCGTGCCTGAATCGGCGCGCGTGGTCATTCGCTGCCACGTGACCGATCCGCTGCTCGAGGACATGTTGTTCTGCCCCGTGATGTATTACGGCAGTGCGACCGAGCACGACATGGAGTTCGGCCAGTTTGTGATCATGTTCAAGGCGCTCTTCCTCGAAGGGTTTGCTCGTCCACTCGACGGCGTGCGCGTGGTCATCCGTGTATTGCTCGACAAATACCGCGCTGCGGGAGGCGAACGTCGCATGAAGTGCGGTGTTCAAAAGATCATCACGCGGGATGGCCATGCGAGCGCGCTGCTGCTCGACAATGGCACCGAGGTCACCGCGACGCACGTCATCAGCACGGTTGGCGCGCCCGAGACCGAGGCGTTGCTTAACGGACCGCTGTTGGCTGGAGGCACTCCGCTCTCCGCTCCGACCGGCGCACTCAGTTACACCGAGACGATCACCGTTCTGGATCGTCAGCCCGCCGAACTGGGTTGGGGCGATGACACGATCGTGTTTTTCAACGACTCCGAGAAATTCACTTACGCCCGCAGCGAAGCCCAGGTGGATACGCGCAGTGGCGTGATCTGTATTCCCAATAATTTCGACTTCGGTCCCGACCTCCAGTTGCCGGAGGGACTTTTTCGCTGCACCTGCCTCGCGAGCTACGATCAATGGGTGAACTTGCCTGAGGAGCGTTACCAGGCCGACAAGGCTCGTTGGTATGCCGAGATCCAAAAGAGCGCGCAGCGGTTCCTTCCGGCGCTGCCGTCCGCCGATGCGCTTAAGCAGGCGACCTTGGCGACCGACATGTTCACGCCGCGCACGATCACCAAATTCACCGGCCGTCTCGGCGGAGCGATTTACGGTTCACCGCAAAAAGTCCGCGATGGCCGCACCGCGATCGACAACCTCTACATCGCCGGCACCGACCAAGGTTTCCTCGGCATCATCGGCGCGATGCTCAGCGGTATCTCGATGGCGAATTTCCATATCCTCGCGGGTGGAAAGTGAAGGTCCTCGGGCGCCGCAAAGGCGCCTGACTTCGTGTAATAAATTGCGGTTAACGCCGCCTCTTCGTGCCTCTGCATGAGATAACTCACCAAGCCGCCTCGATCTCGGCGGCCGTCAGCACGGACAACCCGGTCTCGTTGGCAAACGTCCGCCATCTCGCCAGCGCCGACCGCACTTCGTCGATCACCCGGGCCGCTTGTTTCGCATCGAGAGATTCGGACGCGGCGAGTTTTTTGAGATGCTCGATTCCCGCCGCGCGACGTTCGCCGCACACGGCCATGCCGCGCTCCGGCATTTGTTGGGCGCTGGTAAACGTGACGTCATAGGCGGGCCCGAGCGTCCACGTGCGGTTGTGATAAATAAATCCGTGGTTCTTCGCGTGGTCGTCGCGGTTACCGGCGAGCACGTTGAAGACCGCGCGGCGATACGCGCGCCACACTTCGCGCTCGTCCTTCGTCAGCCGGCGCGTCGCGCGGAGGAGCGTCTGGTAATCCAGATCGCCGCCCCCCGCGTGTAACAGGCCGCCGAGCGTGTGGTGGTGCAGCCGTTCCGCGCCATCACGGTCGAAACGTTTTACGGCGAAATGTTGCCGCACACCATTCGCCTGCTCCGTCTCCAGCAAGCGTGTCTCCGGAAAGTCGATACCGGCCGCTCTGGCCATGCGCGCATAAGCTTCCTCCAGCGGACCGAGTGTGCCGTCGCGACTGGTGTCGAATTTCACCATCCAAGCCGAATAGCCCGCCGACAAGGTCTGTCCGGCTTCCAGCGGTCCTTTGCCCGAATCAGGCAAGTTGAGTAACGCCTTGGGACGCGCCCCGCCGGCCGACGAGCCGACTTGTGCGAGCACCTCAAGATCCACCTCGCCGCCACGTTCTGCGTCGGCCGCGGCCGCATAAAGTTCGGGCAGGGCAACTTCACCCGGCGGCGCCACGTCGAGCTCGGGCGAGTAGTCGAGCGCTCCCATCGCGCGTTGGCCGACATAGGCCAGCATCATGAGTGGCGTGACGGCGTGCTCTGGTGTTCCGCGTTCGCGAAACCAAGCCATCATCACGCGACGTCCCCAGTGGTCCGGTAGTGAATCTTCGAACAGCCCGTGAAGGCGCATGGTCGGCACCGCTGGATCACGGGTTTTTACGCCGCCGCTCAACGGCAACTGAAACGGTGATAACTCATGTCCGCTCGCGATGAACCCCGCCGCGTATTCAAAAAAGGTGCCGCCTCGAGCGACGGCGAGTTCGCCTACTTTCAAACCCTGATAATGAACGACGACCCTGCTCATGCGGTTTTCCTCCGACCGCGTTTACGTTCTGGTCGCGTGAGTTCGTCCAAGGACACTCCGGTCAGATCTTGTCCGCGTCCGATTTGGTCGAACGCTTCTATCCACTCCAGCACTTCAAATACTTTGAGCAACCGCGCCAACGCGATGCGGCCCGTGCGCTCGAACATCACGTAGGTCGGCGTTTTCATGCCTGCGCGCAGCGCCATTTCGTCCTGTGTCCATCCGCGCTGTAATCGTCGTTCGCGCACGCGATTCGCCAGATCCAAGGCGATTTCTTGTGTGGACTTAAGCGATAACATATAATCGATACTGCGCAGTAATCACATTTTATCAATATAATGTTATCGCTTTAGCTGATTTTGGTTTCGCGGGGTTTTAGCTCCCTGCGCAGTCGGTGGCCAACTTGCCCGCGCACGGTGAAGCGGTTGGGATGCTGCGCCGACTTTATCCAAGCTGGTCATGCTCTGGCGTGGCTGCACGCTTGGTGGATTCTTCGTCATGTCTGAACCCATTTCCCTGCGTCCCGTGGCCATTTTGCGCACTCCGTTTGCCGAGAAGTTCGGCGTGCCGCGCCAGAGCGGATTCATTATGGAAGCGGAGGGGAGCGTGGAGTTTCTTCCGGAGTTTGCCGCGCCCGATTTTGTGCGAGGAATCGAATCGTTTTCGCATGTCTGGTTGGTGACGGGGTTTCACCAAAATCCGCCGTGGACCGGCGCGGCGACGGTGCGCCCGCCGCGACTCGGGGGCAACGAACGGGTGGGGGTCTTTGCTTCGCGCGCACCCAATCGTCCCAACGGCCTCGGCCTGTCGCTCGTGCGCCTGCTGGCAGTTGAAACCGGAGCGCTCCGCGTGGCGGGGATCGACGCGGTCGATGACACGCCGGTTTACGACATCAAACCTTATCTTCCGTGGTGCGAAGCGCGCACCGACGCGACTTCCGACTGGGCGTCGCACACGCCCTTTGCCCGTGAAGAAAGCGCAGTGCTCATCCCTGCGGAGGTGGCGGGCGCGCTGGGCGAAACCACCACGCGTCTGCTGCGCCAAATGCTGCGCCTCGACTTGCAACCTGCTTATCAGGCCGACCCTGATCGCATCTACGGAATGGCGCTCGCCGGCTGGAATATCAATTGGCGCGCATCGGAGGAAAACACCGTGGCCGTTATCGACGCTGCGCGACTTCAGGCGTAGTCATGTCGTAACCAAGGACTGAATACGGTCCGCGATTCACTGGAAATCGAAA
>JBEVND010000347.1:0-5508 GCA_040508285.1 Rariglobus sp.
AAACGGCGTGCATCGGCCAGCCTGTCGGCCTTGCGATCCTTGCTGGCGAGCGACGCGGCATAAGATTCCGCCGTGACCACGGGAATCGGTTCATTGAGAAAACGGCCGGCGCGAGGAAGGACTTTGTCGCGAATCTCAGGTTCCGCGGCGAGCGCGTTCCACGCGGTGCGGTTGTCGAGAGATGGACCAATGCCTTTGGGCTGCGCGGGGAGGGCGGCGGCGATTTCTTTCACGCGGGCCGGATCGGGCGTAAGCGCAGACGTGAGCGTGGCCTTGGCGGCGGGCGCGGGTGCACCCTCGACTGGTGTGAGGGTGAAATCGTCAAAGTCGGCTTTGACGACGTGCTTGCTGTAGCCGTGAACGGCGAGAGTGAAGAACGCCGCACCGGCGGGCGTGGTAAGCTGGAGTTCCTGACGTTCCCAGTCGGAGGCTCCCGGCTTGAGTTGCACGGTAGGGTCACCGCCGGGGCTTTTGATCGCCTGACGCTCTTCATTGTAGAACTGTATCCAGACTCCGATACCGCTGGTTTCAACCTGGCGCGCCCAGAATTCGAGGCGGTAGGTTTTCGCGGGCTCGACGGGGACGCGCGCGCTTTGCAGCCATGAACCAATGTTGTCGGTCGTCTGGATGACGCGCAGACCGGATTTGCCGGAGCGGGCGGCCTCGGGGAGAACCCGGCTTAAGTTGTTGGCCTTGTCATTTTGGTCGGCGGACCAGGATGCGAGGCCTTCCTCAAAGCCTGCGTTGGGGAAGGGCAGCGGCTCGGCGGCAAAGGCAAACGTGGAGCCGCAGAGGAGCGCGGCGGGGACGATGAAGCGGGCGGTGGTAAACATGGGCGGATGGATCAGCGTTGGGCGGTGGACTTGGCGGCTTGGTCGGCGATGTGTTTTCTCTGCGCGGCGGCGACGGCGGGCCAGAGTTTCATCCCGTCGAGACCGTGGCCGCTATCGACGGCATTGATGATTTCGTTGTGCGGCTTTAGCTGGTTGATCGCGGCGTAAACCGTGGTGGGCGGACAAAGCTGGTCGTAGAAACCGACCCAGAAGTAGCCCTCGGCTTTGATGCGCGGAGCGAAATTAACCATGTCGAAATAACGCGAGACTTCGAGAATGGCGGGATCGGGAACGCCGTCCTTCATCGGGACGATCTTGGGCCAGCCGGCGACGCGCCCGGCGACCATGCCCGTGTGATCGCAAAGCGCGGTGACCATGGCGGTGTAGAAGGTGACGCGCGGGTCGAGCGCGGCGCCGGCCATGGCCTGACCACCGCCTTGGCTGCCACCTTCGATCATGATGGTTTTGCCGTCCCACTCGGGTTGCGAGGCGAGGAAATCGATGGCGCGTTTTACGCGCAGAAACATACCGAGAAAATAATACGTGTCGCGGGACTCGCGGCCTTCGTGACGGTAGTTTTTCAGCGCGCCCAGATCGAGATCGGTGTAGAACTGTCCGGGCTGACCGTTGGGAATACCGTGGGCGTTGATCGCGAGGGAAATCACCCCGTTGCCGGCCCAACGAGCGGAGGCGAGGAGGTTGGTGCTGCGCACACCGGCGCCGTCCACACAGAGACGAGCGGGAGCGCTGCCGGGCTTGGCGCCGATGGGCCGCGAATAGTATCCGGAAACCGGCGCTCCGATGGAGTCGGCCTGGAGATCGAAGACCTCGATGCCCGGGCGATCGGGGGGCGCGGGGACGGGCGTGAGACGCGGATTGATGGGCACGGCGGCGAGACGCTTGAGTTGCGCATCCCAGAATGCGTCAAAGTCGGCGGGACGCGGCATGCTGGGCTTGATCTGGAGCGGATCAACGCCGGCGCCGGCCAAGGCGGTGTAGATCTGTTTGTTCTCCTTGAACGTGACCTTGCATTGGAGAAAGCCCGGCTCGTTCAGGCTTCCCTTAACCGTGGCGCGACCTTCTTTCAACGTGACGACACCCTTCTGAAACGGGGCGACGCCGTCCTTGGAAATCAAATACTCGATCTCTTGGGAGGCGGCAGGTTTTTGCTGATGGAGCAGATCGATCTTAAACGTGACCGTTTCGCCCTGTTTGTAGATTCCCTCGGGTCGGTCCTGCTCGACGGAGAGGATGTAATCGACGGGAGCTTTTCCGTCCCAAGACGAGGCGGCGCGAGTGGGCGCGATGAAGGCGAGGGGAAGCGCGAAGAAACCAAGTGCGCGTAGAAGTGCGATCATGGGGAAATGAGGGGTTCTCAAAATAACGAACGTTTGAATACAAGCGTTCGAGGGGGGACGACATGCAGCCATCTCCGCCAATGACGAACAAGGGCGCGGAGGTTCTATCAATAGAATCGGGACGTGTTTTCTACGAGCGACGAGCGGCGGAAACGAGAGGAGATCAAACCACCGCCGGACGGATGGATTTCCCGTCGACCCATTCGCTCTCGACGAAAAACTGAAACCGGTGGGGTGGGATGCCACGTTCGTTGCGGTGCAGCATGTCGATGAGGAAATCGACGGCTTTGCGCCCGATGAGCGGATCGTTTTGATAGACGCCAGCCAGTGTGCCGTCGCGCTTGGGGACGCTCAGCGAGGCGCAGCCACATTGTTTCGGCGTGATTTTTAAACGCCGCAAAAACTCCTCCACCGTCGGGTAGATGTGGAGGATGACATCGGGTTTGTAGCGCTCATACCACTCGGCGAATTCTCCGCATTCCTTGGTGATCGTGGTGTCTTCAAGCAGGAGCGGTGGAATCCGATTTTCCGGAAGGAAGTCGTGTTGTTCGGAGAGAAAACCGGCGCGGAAGTTTTGGTCGGTGCGCTCGTCGGTCTCACGCGTGCTAACAAACCCGAGGCGATGGTAACCGCGTGTTCGCAGCATGCGCACAGCCAGACGCGATGAACTGTATTGGGCGTTCGTGATCAGGTGGAGGCGCGGCCAGCTGAGCGTGAAACCGAAGCAAACGGCAGAGAACTCATTCCAGTCAAAATCGAGATGGGCGCGGCTGTGCGCCTGAGGCGGAATGAGCAGACCCTTGATGTTGCGGGCGCGCAGCACGCTGGAGAGACGGCTTCCGCCGAGGTCGGAAAAATAGAAGACCTCGAGTTTATAACCGAGCTCGTTGCAGCGCTCCTCCGCACCCTTGAGATAGTCGGAAAATTGATGTGTGGCCTGACCGCTCCTGACGGTCGGCGGACAAAGCCAGGCGAGGGTGCCCTGATGGTGAATACGTTTGGAACGGTTCCGATAAACGGTGAGCGCCGACAGCATCGGATCGGGCGTGTAACCCATCTCCAGCGCGAGATCCTGGATGCGCCGCCGGGTGGCTTCGGCCAGCCGCGGGTCGTCGCGCAAGGCGAGGGAAACGGTGGTAATATGGACGCCCGCTTTAAGCGCGATGTCCTGCTGTCTGACGTAGCCGGGGGTAGCCATCGCCCTCTGCTAAGTCAGTCGTCTTGAGAGAACCCAAGACAAATTTTTGAAGAACGAATCGCCGCGCTCGGCTCGCAAGGTGAATGCAGTAGGCGACGGGTGAGGTCCGTCCCTCCACCAAGTTTCTAATGTTAGAAATCCGGGAGGCTTGGAGACCGAGCATCACGTCATCAGACGTAGGCTTAAACCCTCCCTGATATTCGGTCAGGGCACCGTGACGATCATCGGATCGACCGGCGCGAGAGCCTCTTCACCCCATCCAGATTCTCATGAAAAAGCTACCCCTCACGATCGCATCCGCAGCGTTACTTTTGGCGGCTGGCGCCCACGCCCAAAACGTTTGGAACGGTGCTGGTGTCACCGACGGCACAGGCAACGCCGATTGGACGGCCGCCGCGAATTACACCGGAACTCCGACGTTCAGCGCGACGACCGATCTCAAGTTTTCCACCATCACGAATGCGTCGGGCGGCGTGACGCTGACGGCAGGCACGGGCGGCACGTATGCGGTGAGAGGCCTCTATTTTGGCGACGATACCACGGCTGGCTCCGGGCAAACCACCGCTCAGTTCATCACGATGAACGGCACCGGCACCGCCGGGCAGACCACTCTCGATCTCGCGGGAAATATCTATGTTTCATCCCCGGGCGGCTCGATCGCCAAACTGGGCAGCGATCTGACGCTGAATCTTAGCGACGGTGCTCACTCCGTCATGTTTCGGCCCAATGCGAATGTGACGACTCCAGCCGGCTCTCTCACGCTGCCCGTCTTGGTAGTGGATGCGCTGATCACCGGTGGCGGCACCGGCACGAAGTTTGTGAACACCTATTCCCGGTTCGGACCGGTTGACCAAACCAACAACGCGTCGCCGGTGATCATATTCGCGAATAACAATAACTCGTTTGTCGCGGTGCAAAATCGCTTCGACACCCAGGTGGGATTCACCTCCATCGCCAATGTAGGCGGAGGTAACAGCGCGATGGGCAACGCGACCACGGCGGCGACGGGCACGATCTCGATGGGCAACGGGTCCTATCTGAATTACATCGGTTCCGGTAATCAGACCACGGATCGTAATTTGAATTTGGGCAGCGGGAACAGCCTGGGTAATTCGTCCACGGGAACGACGCTCACCTACAACGGACTGATGACGCCGGCCAATGGAGTAACGCTTCGAGCCAACGTGATCTCGGGAAGCAGTCTCGTGATTAACAGTGTGCTTGCTGATGTTGGTGCCGGCACGATCACGATCGTTAAAAACGGATCCACGTCCTACTTTAATGCAGCAGGCGTTAGCGCCACGAACGATGGCGGCGGCACGTTGGTGCTAGGCGGCAACAATACGTTTGCCGGTGCGGTCACGGTCACGGGCGGCACCCTGCGCACCGATCATGCGAATGCGCTGGGCAGCACCGCGGGCGCGACGACGGTGGGGAATGGCGCGACGCTCGACATCCACGGACAGGCCATCGGCGCGGAAGCCGTCGGCATTCGTGGCGTAGGCGTGGGAGGCGCGGGCGCTCTGGTGAATACGAGCGCAACGAAAGCCAGTCTCTCGGGCAATGTGACTATGGCGGCCAACACGACGATTGGCGGCACCGGCGACATCACGCTGGGCGGCGTTGTGGCAGGAAACGCGTTTGCGCTCACCAAACTTGGAGCCGGTCAACTCACCTTGAACGGCGTCAACACCTACACGGGCACAACCACGGTCAGCGCCGGCGCGCTGGGTGGCATCGGCTCCATTTCCACGGGCGCAGTGACCTTTGCCACGGGCACGACACTCAACCCGGGTGACGGTGCGACCACCGGTCAGTTTAGCTTTGGCGGCAATCTTACGCTCAACAATGACGCGATCTTTAGCGTCTCGCTCAATCAGGCGGCGGGTAATGGCTATGATCGCGTTGCGGTAGCTGGAACGACCAACATCACGGGTTCGATCCTGGCGGTGGCCCTCGGTGCCAACTTCGATTCCACGGCGCAAACCGGTCAGACGTTCAACATTCTCACGAGCGCGGGCGCGCTCACCGGACAGTTTGACCAAGGCTCGTCGATTACCGCGACGTCGGGCGCGGCGACGTATAGCTTCGGCATCAGCTACACCGGCAACATCGTGAC
>JBEVND010000352.1:0-8147 GCA_040508285.1 Rariglobus sp.
GGCGTGGATCGAGCGCACGGTGGCAACCTCGCCCTCGACGCCAACACGGTAGCGCAACACCTCGAGCTCGTGCGGTCGCACGAAGGCGATCTTTGCCTTCTCGTCGGTCACCAACTCGCCACCGCGATTGCCGAGACCGCGCCACGGAGCCGGCGGACTGGATCGAATGGACGGTCGCGGCCTCGCCCTCAACGCCGACGCGATAGCGCAGGATCTCGAGCTCGTGCGGACGCACGTAGGCGATCTTGGCTTCCGTGAACGGACCTGAACCGCCCTCGGTATTGAGGCCGCGCCAGGGAAGCTGGAGGCGATTCACGTTGCCGAGGACGTTGTAGACGAACGGCGATGCGGGTTGGTCGTAAACTTCCTGCGGCGTGCCGACCTGTTCGACCCGCGCGTTGTTCATGATCACGACCTCGTCGGCGATCTCGAGCGCCTCCTCCTGGTCGTGCGTCACGAAGACGGTGGTGAGGTTGATCTCGTCGTGGAAGTGGCGGAGCCAGCGGCGAAGTTCCTTGCGCACCTTCGCATCAAGCGCGCCAAACGGTTCGTCGAGGAGCAGCACCTTGGGCTCGACGGCGAGCGCGCGAGCGAGGGCCACGCGCTGACGCTGACCGCCGGAGAGCTGGGTCGGAAACCGTTTACCGAGGTTGTCGAGCTGGACGAGCGTGAGGAGTTTTTCCACGCGGTCGTTGATCTCGTCCTTGGACGGACGATCGGCGCGTTTGCGGATCTTGAGGCCGAACGCGATGTTCTCGGCGACCGTCATGTGGCGGAAGAGCGCGTAGTGCTGGAAAACGAAACCGACCTTGCGCTGGCCGGCAGGCGTATCGGTCACGTCTTCCCCATGGAACTCGATGCGGCCGCTGCCTTGGTCGGCAAATTCCAGGCCCGCAATAATGCGGAGGAGCGTGGTCTTGCCGGAGCCGGACGGGCCGAGCAACGCGACGAGCTTGCCCGCAGGCACGTTCAGGTTGACGCCTTCGAGAGCGGTGTAGGCACCGAAGGTCTTTTTGATATTGGTCGCGGTAATGCTCATGTGATGCGGGTCTGGGCGTGTCGCCACTCGATGAAAGATTTAAGAACGAGGGTTACGATGGCGAGAAGGGCAAGAAGTGAAGCCACGGCGAAGGCGGCTGAAAAGTTGTATTCGTTGTAAAGAATCTCCACGTGAAGCGGCATGGTGTTCGTTTCTCCGCGGATGTGTCCTGAAACCACGGATACGGCGCCGAACTCGCCCATCGCGCGGGCGTTGCACAGGATGACGCCGTAGAAAAGACCCCACTTGATGTTGGGCAACGTCACGCGCCAGAAAGTCTGCCAGCCGTTGGCCCCGAGGGTGACGGCGGCATATTCCTCGTCGGTGCCCTGCGCCTGCATCAGCGGAATGAGTTCACGGGCAACAAAGGGGAACGTGACGAAAATGGTGGCGAGCACGATGCCTGGCGTTGCGAAGATGATCTTAAGGTCCTTCTCGTAGAGCCACTGCTGGAGCCAGGGGAACCACGGGTTCTCGGCATTCACATACTGGCCCATCCAGCCCTGCAGACCGAAGACGAGGATGAAGATAAGACCGGCGATAACCGGCGACACGGCAAACGGAAGATCGATGAGCGTGATGAGCACGCTTTTCCCACGGAAGGAAAACTTGGTGATGGCCCACGCCGCCGCCACGCCGAAGACGACGTTGGCCGGCACGGCGATCGCCGCCGTGATCAGCGTGAGCTTGATCGCCGCGAGCGCGTCGGAATCGGTGAACGCGGCGAAGAAAACGCCGAAGCCCTTGCGCAACGCCTCGGCAAACACCGCGCAAAGCGGGAGCAGCACGAAGCTTGAGAGAAAGAGCAGGGCCACGGCGGTGAGCGTCCAGCGCACCCACGCCGAGTCGTTCGTCACTTTGGACGCATGCGAGCGACCCGAGTTGGCCTTGTTAAGATTGGAGACAGCGGAAGCCATGTGGAGTTAGATCTTGTGGTGGCGACGGCTCCACTTCTGAAGCAGGTTGATAACCAGCAGCAAAACAAACGAGGCGACCAGCATAACCGAGGCAATCGCGGTGGCGCCCTGGTAGTCGTATTGTTCGAGCTTGGTGATGATGAGCAGCGGGGTGATTTCGCTGTGCATCGGCATGTTGCCGGCGATGAAAACGACCGAGCCGTATTCACCGAGCGCACGGGCAAACGCCATGGCGAAACCCGTGATCAACGCCGGGAAAAGTTCGGGCAGGATAACTTTGCGAATCGTCTGCCAGCGCGTCGCGCCGAGCGTCGCGGACGCTTCCTCCAACTCCGGCTCCATTTCTTCCAACACCGGTTGCAGCGTGCGCACCACGAAGGGAAGACCGATAAACGTGAGCGCGATAAAGATACCGGGGCGATCGAAGGCGATTTTCAGGCCGAGCCACTCCGCCCAGTTGCCCCAAGGAAACCACGCTTGAAGTTGCCCCACCCCACCCGCCCAGACGGGCTCGAGGAAACCGACCCAGCCGTTGCGGGCGTAAATCGCGGTGAGCGCGATACCGGCGACGGCGGTCGGCAATGCGAAGGGCAGATCGACCAGCGCATCGACGATGCGTTTACCGGGAAACTTATAACGCACCAGCACCCACGCGACGATGAGGCCAAAGAACGCGTTCACCGTGGCGGCGAGAAACGATATGCCGAAACTCACGCGATACGAGGCGAGCACGCGGGGCGACGCGACGGCATCGACGAACTGTTCCCACGTCATGCCCGACGTCTTGATGAACGCGGCCGACAGCGGCAGCAGCACGATGAGGCTGAGATAGGCGACCGTGAAACCGAGCGAGAGCCCGAAGCCTGGAAGAATGGAACGTGCGGTGCGGGAAGACATCAGAGGTTGATCGAGTGCGCGAGGAACACGCGGTATTCGTCAAGAACGGTTTCAATGGCAATGATCGTCGCATCGATCTGCAAATCGAGCGGCGCCAGTGCGGGGGTTTCAAAGATAAGGTCGAAGGGTTGGGGACGTTGCTGACGGGGAGCGGAGAGCACACCTTCGAAGCAGCGGTGGATCAAGCCTTCGACGGCCTCAAAACCATCAATCACCGCGAGGCGATTGCGCGGGAGAATGCGTTCCGAGGCGCGCAGCGCGGGCTTAAGCAGCGCTTCGTTGAGCAGGCGCCCGTGCGCGTAACCGTAAAGTCCTTCGCTGGTGTCGTCGGAGTGCAGCGTGATGATACCATCAAATTTTCCGGCGGTCAGTTCGCGCTCGAGAATGCCAACCTCGGGCTGGGCTGACTTGCGCCAGAACTCGCGATTGAGATCGAGCCCCTGACGGTTGTGACGCGTGCCATCCTCGAAGCCCGTGGGATTGCAGATCGGATAAATCGTGAGGTCGTAGCCGGTGACGCGCCACGCCTCATCGACGAGTTCCTTGATCCAACGCACCAACGCTTCCGCGCCGGCCGGTTCGTCGCCGTGCAACGCCGCAAACACGCCGATGCGCAGCGGATCGTGCTCGGCGCGTGGCCCCTGAAAACGGAATCGCGCGATGTCGTGGCTTACCCCGTTCGACTCAAAACTGCCCGCAACCTCCCCCACCAACGCCGGGTGCTGCTGCGCCAGCTCGAAGAGCGGACGAAGCAGTGCGCGCGAATCGCGAGCGGCGGAGGTGGTTGAGGGGACGGACATGGGAGACGGTCGAAGGGCGGGTTGCTCGAGTCGGTTTCGTTTTCTGACTCGTTCTCATTTTGGGATCAAAAAAAGAGAACGATCAGGATGAAGAGAACGACGATTACTAAGTTTTAGAGATGCTGGGCGTAGGCGTGGAAACCGCGGTAGCGTTGCACGAAGTTTTTCAAGATCGTGGTCACGGCTTCGCGGTGCAGCTCGACCGACCAGGAGGCGGGCAAACCGAGCGTGAGTTCGAAGGGTTGGAAAGGAAGATCGTCGCTCAGCGACAGCGGGCCGTCGGAGGGCGTGGCGTCGATCGGGCCGGACTCCCAGCGCACGTCCCACGGAGCGATGTCGTGCGAGCTGAGCAGTTCGAGGCCGAGGGCATCGGCGGAGTGTCCGCGGAGGCGGATGGTGATCACGTCATCATGGGCGTCGGTGGTCTCGACACGCACGAAGCCGTGATAACCGCGACTGCGGGCGTCGCCAGCGAGGAGCTTGAGCTCGGACTCGCGCGGGTCGTTCCATGACGTTTCACCGAGTTTTTGCGACGTTCCGCGAAGCAGGCCGGTCACGTCGGCCAGCGGGAAGAAAGAGAGGTTGAGGCCCTGACCGAGGTCGGGCGTCAGTGCGAGGCGCTCCACGAAATGCAGCAAGGCAAGCGTGCCGCGCAGATCGTTGGAATCGAAGCCGGCATGGAATGCGAGGCGGAGGGACTCGTCGGACGTGTGGGGTCCGAAGTATACGAAGCGCGGCACATGATAGTGGCGGGCGTCGCGGTAGAACGGTCCGAGCGGGGAAGCGAAAACGTATTGGGAACGCTGCGACAACGCGTAGAGCGAAGTCAGGCGTTGATTGAACTCGATCGAGGGCGAGAGGGCTTGGTCAACCACCGGGGCAACGGCGGCGGCAGCGCGGCGGGCAATGAGAGACGTGCGGCTCATGGGAATGATTTTGGGAGGTAAAATTAAAACGCGGAAGGACGCCCGGTGTGCCCTCGAGAACGTGACCGGACGTCCCTTCCGCGATAGGTAGGATGCTAGATTACTTCTTCAGGTAGATCTGGTCGAAGGTGGCGCCATCGGAGAAGTGATCCTTGTGGGCCTTGGTCCAGCCACCGAAGGCCTGGTCGATGGTGAAGAGCTCAACCTTGGGGAAGGAAGCGGCATACTTGGCCTTCGCAGCTTCGCTGGTGGGGCGGTAGTAGTGCTTGCCGGCGAGGTCCTGACCTTCGTCGGAGTAGAGATATTCGAGGTAGGCCTTGGCGACTTCCTCGGTGCCCTTCTTTTTCACGACGCGGTCAACAACAGAGACGGTCGGCTGGGCAAGGATGCTGATGGAAGGAACGACGATGTCGAATTTGTCGGCACCGAATTCCTTAACGGCGAGGAACGCTTCGTTTTCCCACGAGATGAACACGTCACCGATGCCACGTTGCACGAAGGTCGTGGTGGAACCGCGGGCACCGGAATCAAGCACGGGCACGTTCTTGTAGATGTTCTTCACGAACTCCTGGGCCTTGGCATCGCTGCCGTAGGTGCGGCGGCCAAATTCCCAGGCGGCGAGGTAGTTCCACTGCGCGCCACCGGAGGTCTTCGGGTTGGGCGTGATGACGGCGATGCCGGGCTGGGCGAGATCGTTCCAGTCCTTGACCTTGCCTGCGAAGGGCGAGCTCTTGCGGACGAGGAATACGATGGTGCTCGTGTAGGGAGCGGAGCCGAGCGGGAGGCGTTCCTGCCAGTTGGCGGGAAGGAGATTGCCGTTCTTGTTCAGAGCGGAAACGTCGTTGGCGAGCGCGAGGGTGACGACGTCGGCTTTGAGGCCGTCGATCACGGAGCGGGCCTGCTTGCCGGAGCCGCCGTGCGACTGCTTGATGGTGACGTTGTCGCCAGTCTTGCCCTTCCAGTATTTGGCGAAGGCGGCGTTGTAATCGACGTAGAACTCACGCGTCGGATCATAGGAGACATTGAGGAGTTCGATGTCCTTGGCGATGGCCGAGCCGGAGATGGCAACGGCGGCGAAGAGGGAAAGAAGTGCTTTGAGTTTCATGGGACTGGCGATCGGTTTTTTTAAAAGGATGAGGCGAGGGAAACGGGGACCGCTCCCCTCGCCTGCTAACTACAAACTACGACTAGACTGACACTGAAACAGTTCGATTAGAACTGGAGTTGGATACGGGTGATGAACGCGAGTTCGTCGGTGCGGGCGCCCACTTGGGTGGCTGCGACGTTGCCGCCGGAAGCACCTTCGTAATCGGTGCGCTCAACGTTGAAGAGCCAGCGAACGTTGCGGTTGAGATACCAGTTGAGACCCACGCCGTAGGCGATGGCGCCAGAGGCATTGTTGACATCGCTCAAGCCAGCGCCGCCGGCGGCGACGGTGTCGAAGAGATCGTTGTCCAAGTTGAGGCCGCTCACGCGAGCCACGACTTCGAACGCGCCCCAAGTGCCACCTTCCCAACTGAAGGGAGCGGTCGGCGTGACGCCGGCCTTGGTGGCTTCTTCACCGGTGAGAACGTAGCCGGCGGTGACGCGCCAGGCGTCGTTCTGGAATTTGCGGGTCAGGCCAGCGGCGTTGACCGCGACGTCCTGCTGCTCGAGCGCATACTCGGCGACGAAGCTGAACGGTCCGCCGGTATACCACTCGATGCTCGGGCTGATGCGGTTGTGCGTGCCATTGCCACGGAGGGTGCCGCCGTAGCTGAAGATGGCCTGCTGGCTGTTGCTGCTGATGTTCGAGAGACCGTTCGACAAGTTGGTGCCGGCGGTGCCGCGCTCGTTACCGGTGCTGCCACCGATGCCGAGGGAGAGCTTCGAGATCGCGCTGTCCTTCTTGCTCTTGAACGGAGCGAAGGTCAGGCGACCGGCGAGGGTCTTGTCACCGTCACCGATGTCAGGAGCGCCGCCGCCGAAGTTGGCGGTGTTGTTGGCCGCACCGTTGAAAACGCCGAGGCGGTAATCAAAGGCGCTGAGCGAACCGAAGGTCTCTATACCGATATCGCGGTTGGGCAACAGGGTGTTGACGAACGGAGACTCGATAAAGTGACGGTTGGCGCCGGGCTCGAGGCCGACGGCGGACGGGAACTTACCGGCGCGGATGCCGAAGCTCGGCGAGAAACGGGCGGCGATGAACGCATCCCAGAGACCGACGCTCGTGCTGTTATTGGTGCCGGTTGCGAGTTCCGGAGTGATGTTGAAGTCGTAGATGCCACCGACGGTGCCCGCGAAGATCGTGCGGATACGGCGGAGGAGGAACGTGTCGCGTTCGCCGTTGTTGTCATCGAGGAAGAAACGCGCGTCGAACTGGGCGAGCGCCTTCAACTTCAGGTCGAATGCTTTGTCGGAAGACGTGATGCCGAAGCCGCTGGCACCGGCCGTGACGGTCGGGAGCTTCTTGGCGGCGGCAGCAGCAGTCTCTTCCTTGAGCTCTTGGTTGCGCTCAAGGGCGCGGAGCTTCTGGTCGAGAAGGCGGATCTGTTCGCGCAGGGCGTCGAGATCGCTGGAGCTGGCGTTTTGTGCCGGGAGGGAGGCCGTCAGGGAGAGGGCCGCAATTGAAGTGACCAAAGCCGTGCGAACGGCCGAGGGAATGGTTCTCATGATATTTAAGACAGGGCGGGAACGTCCAGAAGACTGGTGGGCTACCCGATTCAACGTGTGTGTGTTGGTGTAGGCTGTGTGTAGTAACGCCCCCGGCATGTCCGGTGGACGAAAGTGGGAAATTTTATTCAGCACCGTCGCGCTGGCCCGCGATGCGGGTCTTTTCGGTGCGCTCGATCTGGGTGACGCGCGAATCGTGGACGACGATCTGGACGACTCCGTAGCGGAGCGACTCGACCTTCTGGCGGACGATCTCCAGCCAGGCGGGTGAATTAATATCGTCGGCGGAAACAGAAATGGATTTGGGCTGGCCCGTGTTGCTCATGGTGAGAACGGTTTAAATGCTGTAGTCTGAAAAGAGATTGGAGAGGAGGCCCTCGACGGGCTGCAGTTCGGAACGGAGAGGTGAAACAAACGAGGGCCGGCGGGCGGCTCGCCCCGGAACCAGCGACTCGGAAAACGGAAGAGGAACTTCGTCGCGGCGCATTTTGCGGAGCGTTACCTCGACCACATCGGCGAGGGAGTAACGGTCCAGAATCCCGGCGATGGCGTTGCGGACATCGAGCATCAACATGCGCAGTCCGCAGTGCACCTCGTCGGGGCAACTACACTTCTCGTAAGCCGTGTGGCTCACGCAGCCGATCGGCGCGAGCGGGCCATCAATAACCCGCACCACGCTCCCGACCGTGATCTCGGCGGAAGGGCGGGAAAGACGATAGCCGCCAAACTTACCGCGACGGCTTTCGACGAAACCCTCTTCCTTCAAGAGCTGCATGATCTGCTCAAGGAACTTGGCCGGGATGCTCTCTTTTTCGGCCAATTCCGACACCTGCACGAGCGGCCGGCCAACCTCGGCAGCGATGCCGAGATCGATCAGTGCACGGAGGGCGTATTCGCCTTTTTTGGAGAGCTTCAT
>JBEVND010000280.1:0-4210 GCA_040508285.1 Rariglobus sp.
GATGTTCTCGGATCCGTATAACGAGTTCGTTCCTACGGCTGAAGTCGCCTCCGCGCTGAACCTTTTCCTGCTCCTCCACGCCGACCACGAGCAGAACTGCTCGACCTCGACCGTGCGCATGGTGGCCTCCGCAGGCGCCAACCTGTTCGCCTCCGTTTCCGCTGGAGTAAACGCGCTCTGGGGCCCTCTCCACGGCGGCGCCAACATGGCCGTGCTGGAAATGCTCCAGAACATCCACAACGACGGTGACGATGGCACCAAGTTCATCGCCGCCGCCAAGTCCGGCAAGGGCGACCGTCTCATGGGCTTTGGCCACCGCGTGTATCGCAACCACGACCCGCGCGCCAAGATCATCAAGGCCTCGTTCTACAAGGCGCTGGCCTCGCTGAACATCAAAGACGATCCGCTTCTCGACATCGCCATGAAGCTCGAAGAGGTCGCCCTTAACGACGAGTATTTCATCTCCCGCAAGCTCTACCCGAATGTGGACTTCTACTCGGGCCTGATCATGCGCGCACTCGGCATTCCGATGAACATGTTCACTGTGATGTTTGCCATCGGTCGTATGCCAGGCTGGGTCGCCCAGTGGCGCGAAGTCGCGGCAAATCCCAAGCTCAAGATCTATCGTCCGCGCCAGATCTACACCGGCGCCACTCAGCGCAACTTCGTTCCGATCAACCTGCGTTGATCATCGATCAACGGCGTATCGTCTCCGATGCGCCGTTCGTCTTTCGAAAAGGCACAAAAAAGCCGGACGATTTTCGTCCGGCTTTTTTTGTGCACAGGAATTCATGCACAGGATGCGACCATGTCGCTTTCGACGGCAGCGCAGTAATACGCAGTGTCGTGTGGCACTGCGCAGGCTGGGTCAGGCCTTTTCGACTTTGGGCTTCTCCGCGGGCGTTCTGAAAATCTCGTCGAGCTCGAGACCGGTAAGTTTTTTGATTCCGCTCAGCAGACGCCACAGCGCAAACATCATCATGGCCATGCTCGGGATGACAATGACGGGCCAGCTGAGAAAATGCATTTTGCCCAGTTCGGCGTTGAACTCAGCAGTGCCGGACGGGCTCTTGAGGAGATAACGCGCGAGACCAAAGTTCAGAACGGCGCTGATCAAAAACGAGAACGCCAGCAGGTAACTCGCGTTCACCAACAAACGGTCGAAGTCCTTGCGATTGCCTTTGAAATTAAGCGATTTGTCGACGCGTTCCACGTCGATGACCTGCTCGTTGTAGAGCATCGTGCGCACGAGCGGCGATTTTGTCTTGAGCGAAAGCAGCACCGCCAGGCCGATGATGGTGGGAACGGCGGCTTCTTTGATGGCGAAGCCCATGCCGCCCACGTGCATCAAACCGAGACCGCCCGTGAGCAACACACTCGCGAAGCCGATGATCGAAATTAAATTGGCTTTGCGACGTTGAATGAAATCCCCCGCGCCGTAGCCGAGCGGAAACGCCAGCGCCACGACGAGTCCGAGGACGGGGCCGAGCAGGGTGTCCTTGCTCAGCTTGGAAAGCACGAGCGTGGGGATGAGGATGTTGAAAACCAGATTGAGCAGCAGGTTTTCTTTCTTTGCGGCGGGCGTGGCCATGACGGTCAACCAATCGTGAACTGGGGAAATCAGGAAGGAAATTCAGGCATATTCCTGATTTCATGATTCTGGTATTCGTGCTTCATTCTCGCATCCCATGATTCTCCTCGGAGTTAACATCGATCACGGCGCCACCGTCCGGCAGGCGCGCTACCGCGGTTACGATCAAACCGCCCCCGTCGGTCCGGTCGAACCGGATCCGGTTGCGCTGGCCTTGCTCGCTGAACGTGCCGGCGCGGATGGCATCACGATCCATTTGCGCGAAGATCGCCGTCACATCCAAGAACACGATGTGTGGCGACTGAAGGAAGCAGCCAAGACGCGCATCAATCTCGAGATGGCGTGCACGCCGTGGATGATCGATTTTGCGCTTAAAGTGAAACCGAACTCCGTGTGCGTCGTTCCGGAGAGTCGCGAAGAGATTTCCACCGAAGGCGGCCTCGATGTGGTCGCGCGTCGCGAGCAAGTCAAAGCCTGCGTCGATGCCATGAATGCCGCGGGCATCATCACGAGTTTGTTTATCGACGCCGACGCCGCGCAGATCGATCTGAGCGCGGAACTAAAAGCGCCCTGGATCGAACTGCACACCGGCGCCTGGGCCAACGCGTGGCATACGCCGAAACGCGCCGCTGAGTTCGCCCGTTTGCGCGACGGCGCGCTGCGTGCGCACGCGGCGGGTCTCACGGTCAACGCGGGCCATGGCATCAATTACGACAACGTCGCCGAGATTCGCACCCTGCCGCATGTGCACGAGTTGAACATCGGCCACACGATCATCAGCCGCGCACTCACCACGGGCATCGAAGAAGCGGTGCGTGAGATGAAGCGCCGCATGAATCCAAGCGCATGAGCGAGCCACGCATCATCACCTTGCCACCGGGCGGACTATTGCTGGGCCTCGGTTCCGACTTGATCGACGTGGATCGCATTCGCGGTGTGCTTGAGCGACAAGGCGAACGGTTTCTGGATCGCGTGTTCACTGAAGAGGAGCGCACTTACTGCTTCGGCATGAAGTATCCGCACAAGCACCTCGCCGCGCGTTTCGCGGCGAAGGAGGCGGTTTCGAAAGCGTTCACCACCGGCATCGGCGCTGAGCTCGGATGGAAGTCCGTATCGGTTTACCACGGCAGCCGCCACGAGCCGCTCGTGCGACTCGATGCCAAGGGCGAGGCGCTCCTTAAGCAGGTCGGCGGCACGCACGTGTTGCTGACACTCTCGCACACCGACACGGCTGCGATGGCGGTGGCGGCGGTCATCAAAGGCGTCTAAGTTCCGGCCATGATCAACGCGCATCCCCTCCTCACGTGCGCTGAAGCCAAAGACTTTGAGGCTGGTTATTTCGCCGGTGACGAGGAGCGCGAATGGAGCGCGATGCAGCAAGCGGGTCGCGCGGCCGCGGACGCGGTGTTGCTAGATTTTAAGGAGACGGGCGAGTTTCCTGCAGAGGCGCGCGTGCTCGTGCTGGCGGGTAAAGGTCACAATGGCGGTGACGCATTGATCGCGGCTCGGCGCATCGCGGAACGTTATCCGCACGCGAAGATCGAAGTGATTTTTGCGTTCGGTCAACGCGCACTACGACCATTGGCTCGGCGCGCTTGGGTATCGCTTGCTCCGATTGCGACGAGTGTGGGCCGGCCCGGTCTTTCGTCTTACGATCTGGTTCTCGATGGAGTGTTCGGTTTTCAGTTTCGACCGCCCCTCGATGCGCGAGTCGCCGAGCTTTTAAATGTGATCAATGCGCTGCCGGTCCGTTTGCGCGCCGCGATCGATTTGCCGAGCGGGCTGAACGATCCTTCGGCATTTCGCGCGGATTTCACCTACGCGACGGGTATCGTGAAGACGCCTTTGCTTTCCTTGGAGAATGCGGGGCGCCTGCGTTACCTCGATCTTGGTTTCGATGTGGCTCGGGTTCATGCCGACGCCAAGGAATACGTTTTGTCTGCATCGGTTTTGGTTCCATTGCGGGCGTTGCGTTCTTCGCGTTCCGACAAGCGCACCTTTGGCCACGTTTTTATCGTCGGCGGATCGCGCAATTATCCGGGCGCGGTGCTGATGAGCGTGCTGGCTGCGCTTCGAAGCGGGGCCGGATTGGTCACGGCATTTGTGCCGGAGTCGTTGGCGGCTGCATTTGCGGCCCGCGCACCCGAAGCGATGTGGGTGGCGTGGCCCGAAACGCCCGATGGCGGAATGGCGTTGGAGGGTAGCCACCTGTTGCGCGCAAAACTCGAACGGGCCGACGCGTTGCTCATCGGACCGGGTCTCGGACGCGAACCGGAGACGCTCGCGCTGGCAAAGGACATTGTGGGCCAGTCGGCGATTCCGTTGGTGATCGATGGCGATGCGCTTCAGTCGGACATCGTTGCGGCCGGCCGCGCGCCCCGGGTGCTCACGCCGCATGCGGGCGAATATGCGCGGATCGAGAAGGTAATTCACGCCAACGCAGTCACGATTCGCAAAGGTCCACTCACGAGCATCCTCGCCGGAGATAAAACGTATCACAGTTTCGTTGGCGGACCGGTTCTCGCACGTGGAGGCAGCGGCGATCTCCTCGCTGGTCTTGTCGGAGGACTGCTGGCGCAAACGCCCGAAGATACACTCGGTGCGGCATGTCGGGGCACA
>JBEVND010000386.1:0-7013 GCA_040508285.1 Rariglobus sp.
TCAAGCTTTGGCTGGATTCTTAAGCAACTTACCAAAGCGTTTCTCAGGGGTTTTTTACAAGACGAGGCGGGAATGGGGTTGCGAGCGTCGGAGGCGGCCGTTTTCGTCAAAACGCCATGGCTTTCATTACTTCCGCACCCGCAGGTCAGAGCACCGTTGCTCGTCCGGCAGCCGGTCCGGCGCAAAAAGGACAGGGTTTCAAAGCCGCGCAGGCTTTGGCCAAACAGAAGGCGCTCGAGAAAAAAGCTCATCGTTACAAGCTGCCACTCGGAGAGCTGGCGTTGTTCACTCAGCAGCTGGCGTCATTGCTCAACGCCGGTCTTCCTTTGGTGCAATGTTTGGAAGCGTTGCAAGATCAGACGGAAGATCCGGTGTTCCGCATCATCATCCGTGATGTGCGCGTCGATATTTCGTCAGGTAATTCCTTTTCTTCTGCAGTTAAAAAATTCCCGCGCGCTTTTAATTCGCTGTTCACTTCCATGATCGAGGCCGGTGAAGCGTCCGGCGCGCTGGCGGAGATTTTGGGCAAGGTGGCCATTTATTTCGAGTCGACGGTCAAGCTCACCAAAAAGGTGAAGTCTGCGATGACCTACCCGATTGCGGTTATCGGTCTGGCGATCGCGTTGGTTAATGTGCTGTTGATTTTCGTCATCCCGGTGTTCGCCGCGATGTTCGCGGACTTCGGCGCAAAGCTGCCGGCACCGACGCAAATGCTGATCGATCTCAGTGATTTTCTTAAGGGCAATTTCTTCTACCTGCTCGTCGCGGCTATTGCCGCGATTTGGGGTTTGAGGAAGTTTATCGCGACGCCCCGTGGCCGTCGTTTGAAGGATTTGAATTTGGTGCGTGCCCCCATTTTCGGTAGCTTGGTTCACAAGATCACACTCTCCCGTTTTTGCCGCACCTACGCCACGCTGATGCGGTCGGGTGTGCCGATCCTCCGCACGTTGGAAATCGTTTCTGCGGCGAGTAACAAAGTGCAGATCGAGGATGCGTGTTTGGAAATCGCCAAGCACGTGAGCCAGGGCGGCCAGGTCTCCGATGTGCTCGCGATCAATCCGTTTTTCCCACCGATGATGAAGCATATGGTGAAGGCCGGTGAGGCCACGGGTAACGTCGATGGCATGATGAACAAGATCGCGGATTTCTACGATACCGAGAGTGAGGCGACCGTGGCTTCGCTTACCTCGCTCATCGAGCCTTTGCTCATCGTTTTCCTGGGTGTGGTGGTGGGCGGTATCGTCATGGCAATGTTCCTGCCGATCTTCCAACTGGGTGCCGTCGCGGGTGGTTTGCAGTAGGCTCTAAGCCTTGCGTTTTTCGCTTCTTTAACGCTCGTTGACCGTCCCTTCATGCCTTCTGTTCTCATCGTCGACGACCTTCTCTCCATCCACGAAATGTTGGATGCAGTGATTCAGCCCACCGGATTCATTACTGCGTTTGCGACCGATGGTGAAAAAGCGCTCGCGCGCTACAAAGTAGAGAAGTTCGACCTCGTGTTGGCCGACATCGACATGAAGCCGATGGACGGAATCACGTTGCTGAAGCAGCTGAAGGCCTACGACCCAAACGCGGTGATCGTCATCATGACGGCTTACGCGAGCACCGAGAGTGCGATTCAGGCGCTCAAGTTCGGTGCGTTCGACTACATGCAGAAACCGTTTCGTGTGGACGAGCTGATCGCCACGTTGAAACGCGGGTTGGAGTTCAAACAATTTCATGCTGAGCGTGCCAGTGCCTCTGCAATGCCGGCGATCAAAGCGGCGGACGTCGAAAGCCGTCTCGTCGGTCAGAGCGCGGCCAACAAGCGCCTTGTCCAACAGGTAAAAAAACTGGCGACCGTGCGCACGCCCGTTCTTTTGCAGGGCGAAAGTGGCACCGGCCGCACCACGGTCGCGGAAATTCTGCACGCGGGCAGCGCCTCGGCGGAGGCCCCGTTGGTTCGCATCGATTGCGCGCTCAGCTCTGCGGGTGATTTTCGCGAAGGTTTGCTTGGGCACAACGGCACCGGCGGCACGTGGGTTGAGAAGGCACGTGGCGGCACCCTGCTTTTACAGAATCTCCACAAGTTGGAACTCTCGACGCAGCAGGAGTTGGTCGGCGTGCTGCGCAACACCGCGCATGGTTTCCGTCTGATTTGCTCCACGACGGAAGACCTAGAGAAACTGACCGACGAGGGGCAGTTCAACGACGAGTTATTCTACCGTGTGGCATCGTTGCCGGTAGTGCTCGCTCCGCTCCGCGATCGTCTCGAAGACATCCCGTTTTTGGTGAAGTTTTTCCTGAGCACGGCTTCCAATCCGGCCTTCGACGCCAATCTCATCGAGTTTACGCCGGATGCCTTTGAGACGCTACAGGCTTATCATTGGCCAGGGAATTTGTCGGAACTTGGCCAGCTGGTTTCCAAAATTGCTGCGACCACGACTACGCGGGTAGTCACGTCCGAACAGCTCCCGCTGCGTATCAAAGAGATCAAGGACTGGCCCAAGCTCGCCGACTATCTCGCTGGTCAGGAACGCCAATACATCGAAATGGTCCTCAATGCCTGCCGTGGAGACAAGATGTCCGCCGCGAGGATCTTGGGTGTGGATATGGCTCGTTTGATAAAGTAAGCAGCCGGGCTTTTTGGTCCTTTAGGGCCTGACGTGCGCTCTTGGGATGACCGTGAGATCGCGTGGCGGTCGACATGTCGGCATCGAATGGGCGACCGGGTTTGCGGGCGTGGCGAGACGAGCTGCGGCATCAACTGGTTTGCGGCTTTGTGACTTGGGTGTGAATGCTGCCTTTCCGCTTGCCCCGCCGCAGGTGCTTCCCAACCTCGCAAGCACTCACGTCCATGCCTAAACGCACCGATCTTCAGTCCATCCTTATCATTGGCGCCGGCCCCATCGTTATTGGCCAGGCCTGCGAGTTTGATTACTCCGGAACACAGGCATGCAAAGCCCTTAAGGAAGAAGGCTATCGCGTCATTCTGGTTAACTCGAATCCGGCCACGATCATGACGGACCCCGAGTTCGCCGATGTGACCTACATCGAGCCGCTCACGATCGACAGCCTCGAGAAGATCATCGAGGCCGAGAAGCCCTCTGCGTTGCTCCCCACGCTCGGTGGCCAGACCGCGCTCAATCTTTCGATGGAGCTGTTCAAGGCCGGCATTCTGGCGAAGCACAACGTCGAGATGATCGGCGCCAAGCCTGATGCGATCAACAAGGGTGAGGACCGCGAGCTGTTCAAGCAGGCCATGATCAAGATCGGCCTCGACGTCGCCCGTTCCAAAACGGTGAAGACGATGGAAGAGGCGCGCGTCGCCGCTGAGTCCATTGGTAATTTCCCTCTCATCATTCGCCCGTCCTTTACGCTCGGCGGTCAAGGCGGCGGTATCGCTTACAACCGCGAAGAGTTCGAGCGCATCACGGCCAACGGTCTTGATCTTTCGCCCGTGCACGAGGTTCTCGTCGAAGAATGTCTGCTCGGCTGGAAGGAATACGAGATGGAGGTCATGCGTGACCACAAGGACCAGTGCGTCGTGATCTGCTCCATCGAGAGCTTTGACCCGATGGGCGTGCACACCGGTGACTCGATCACCGTTGCCCCGGCGATGACGCTGACCGACAAAGAATTCCAAGTCATGCGCGACGCTTCGTTCGCCGTGATTCGCGAGATCGGCGTCGAGACCGGTGGTTCTAATATTCAATTCTCTCTCGATCCTGCGACCGGCCGTCAGGTCGTCATCGAGATGAATCCGCGCGTGTCGCGTTCGTCTGCGCTCGCGTCCAAGGCCACGGGTTTTCCGATCGCCAAAATCGCCGCGAAACTCGCCGTCGGTTACACCCTCGACGAACTGCGCAACGACATCACGCGCCTCACGCCCGCCAGCTTCGAGCCGACCATCGATTACGTGGTCACGAAGATGCCGCGTTTCACCTTCGAAAAATTCCCCGATGCCGACCCGACCCTGACGTCGGCGATGAAGTCCGTCGGTGAAGCAATGGCCATCGGCCGCACCTTCAAAGAGTCCTTCCAGAAGTGTTTGCGCTCCCTCGAGACGGGTGCCCGCGGCTTCGGCGGTGGCGGCGGCAAATGGGGCGGCGACGAACTCCCCGACGACAAGACGATCCGCAGCAAGCTCGCGGTTCCCAATGCCGAGCGCGTTTACTACATCCGCTACGCGTTCCTCGCTGGTTACTCCGTGAACCAGGTCTTCGATCTCACGAAGATCGACACGTGGTTCCTCACGCAGCTCTACGAAATCTTTGAAATGGAGCAGGCGCTCAAAAAAGAGACGCTCGCCTCCGTCTCGGTCGACGCTTTCCGCCGCGCAAAACAGTTCGGTTTTTCCGACGTCCAGCTCGCGCACTTTTTCAAGAGCGACCTCAACACCGTGCGCGCCGATCGCAAAAAGCGCGCCATCAACACCACGTATCGTCTTGTGGATACGTGCGCGGCCGAGTTCGAGGCGTTCACGCCCTACTACTATTCGTCCTACGGCGACGAGAACGAGGTCATGCCGTCCAGCGGCAAGAAGAAGATCATGATCCTCGGCGGCGGTCCGAACCGCATCGGCCAAGGCATCGAATTCGACTATTGCTGCGTGCACGCCTCCTTCGCTCTGCGCGAGATCGGTTATGAAACCGTGATGGTTAACTCGAATCCCGAGACCGTCTCGACGGATTACGACACCTCGGATCGTCTCTATTTCGAGCCGCTCACGTTGGAAGACGTTCTCGAAATCTATCAGCAGGAAAAATGCGACGGCGTGATCGTTCAGTTCGGCGGTCAGACCCCGTTGAATCTCGCGACCCAGCTCAAAGCCAATGGTGTTAACATCATCGGAACTTCGCCCGAGTCGATCGAGGCCGCTGAAGGCCGTAAGTTGTTCTCCGCTATTCTGGAGAAGACCAACCTCAAGTCGCCTGCCCATCGCACCGCGCTGAATGAGGCTGACGCACTCGCCTCCGCTCACGAGATCGGCTTCCCGGTGCTGCTTCGTCCGTCGTTTGTTCTCGGCGGTCGCGGTATGTTTATCGTCTACAGTGAGCAGGAATTCCGTGACGTCGTCCGTCAGGCGTTCGACGTGATGCCCGGCAAGCCCGTGCTCATCGACAAGTTCCTCGAAGACGCCATCGAGCTCGACGTGGACTGCATCAGCGACGGCGAGACCTCGGTCATCGGCGGCATGCTCGAGCACATCGAATTTGCCGGCGTCCACTCGGGCGACGCCTCGATGGTGATGCCTCCGCACACGTTGTCGAAAGACATGCTGAATACCGTCCGCAACGCGACCTACGCGCTTGCGAAGGAACTGAATGTTATCGGTCTCATGAACGTGCAGTTCGCGATCAAGGACAACCAGCTCTACATCCTTGAGGTGAATCCGCGTGCGTCCCGCACCGTGCCTTTCGTCGCCAAAGCGATCGGCGTGCCGCTCGCCAAACTTGCCGCCAAAGTCATGACGGGCAAAAAGCTCAAGGAACTGGGTTTCACCCGCGAACAGACGCCCAAGCACTGGTGCGTGAAAGAAGCAGTGTTCCCGTTCGTTCGCTTCCCTGGCGCCGCTATCGTGCTGAGCCCCGAAATGCGTTCCACGGGCGAGGTCATGGGGCTCGACGAAGATCTGGGTATCGCGTTTGCGAAAGCCCAGGCCGCCGCCAAGCCTGGCTTGCCGACTTCCGGTAATGTTTTCCTGTCCGTCAAAGACGGCGACAAGGGCCGCGTCGTGGACATCGCGCGCCAGCTCGAGAGCCTTGGCTTTAATATCTACTCGACCAGCGGCACGGCTGATCACCTCGCCTCCAACGGCGTCAAGGTCAACCGTCTCCAGAAGATCGACGAAGGTCGTCCGACTGCAGTCGACATGATCAAGAACGGTCAAATCCAACTCATCATCAACACGCCCGGTGGCATGGTGCCGCGCAAAGATGAGAACAAAATCCGCCAGGCTGCCTACGCGCACAGCGTCTGTATCATGACCACCATCACCGGTGCTCAGGCCGCACTAAAAGGCATTCAGGCTCTGAAGAACAAACGCGTGGGCGTTCGTCCGATTCAGAAATACGTCGGCAACGTCGCCTTCGTCTAAGGTTCGCTGATGTCCTCCGCCGCTCTCGCGCCCACCTCGCTCGTCGCTCTTCTGCACGGTCCCGACCAGCCGGGCTTGGTGGCGCGCGTGGCGGGGTGGATTTTCGAGCGCGGTGGAAACATCCTTCACGCGGATCAGCACCGCGACATGGAGGCGGGCGTGTTCTTTCAGCGCATCGAATGGGTGCCGGCCAACGGCTCCGCCTCCGCCGATACGGAGGCCTTTCACGCTTTTGCCGTTTCTATTGGTATGCAGGCGAAAGTCGCGTCCTCGGTGCATCGTCCTCGCGTGGCGATTTTTGTATCCAAGTTTGACCACTGCTTCCACGACCTGGTGCTGCGTTGGAAGTCCGGGGATTTCGCATGCGATCTCGTGGCGATTATCTCCAATCACCGCGAACTGGAATCGGCCGCACGTGGTTACGGTTTGGCCTATCACGTCATTCCGGTGACCGCCGCGACCAAGGAATCGTCTGAGGCCGCCCAACTCGATTTGCTGCGCTCGCTGGATGTCGATCTCGTGATCCTCGCCCGATACATGCAGGTGCTCTCCGAAGGCTTTCTCACAAAGTTCGCGAAGCCGGTGATCAACATTCATCATTCCTTCCTGCCGGCGTTTGCAGGCGGCCGCCCTTATCATCAAGCCGCGGAGCGCGGCGTGAAACTCATCGGAGCGACCGCGCATTACGCGACCGCCGTGCTCGATGACGGTCCGATCATCCAGCAGGACGTGACGCGTGTCACGCACCGCCACGGCGTCGAAGATTTGGTGCGCAAAGGCCGTGACCTCGAAAAGCTCGTGCTTGCTCAAGCCGTGCGCTGGCACCTCGAAAGTCGCGTGCTCGTTTACGGCAACAAAACCGTTGTTTTTGATTAACGCGCGCTAGCCGCATGAGCTGATCGGGCAGGGGCGAATCCCGCCTTTACGCCATCCG
>JBEVND010000460.1:0-4944 GCA_040508285.1 Rariglobus sp.
TTGAAAGCGGCCTGCTTCGTCGGGCTATTTTCCTCCAGGCGATGCAGGCGCTGTCCTACATCCCGTTCTACGCGGCGGTCGGCATCTTCATCGACAACATCCTGCGCAACGAGGCGCTCACCACCGATGACCGCCACTTTTGGATCATTATTTACGCACTGGGCAACCTCGCGCTCTGGCCCATCCACAGCTGGTTCACCGTGCGCGCCTTCGCCCGCAGCCAGGAAATCGTGCGCGCGCTCACCGCCCGTTTGCGCCGCATGCTGGTGGATAAACTCCAGAGCATGTCGCTCAGCTTTTTCACCCGCCGCGGAGCCGGTGCGTTGTCCAACCAGGTCACGGTTGACCTCACCAAGGTCGAGAGCTTCCTCAACCAGATCGTAGGCCACTTCATGGTGAGCTTCACCATCGGTGTTGGCGCGCTCGCCTATCTTTTCTGGCTCAACCCCGCGCTCGCGGCCATCACCGCGCTCGCCGTGCCGGCCCAGCTCCTGATCATCCGGCTCATGCGCAAACGCGTCGCGCAGCTCAACCAGCGCGTGCAACAGTCGGGTGAGAACTTCTCCTAGCGCGTGGTCGAGTTCATCGGCGGCATGCGCGCCACCAAGAGCCTCGGCAACGAAGACATCGCCGCTGCCCAGCTCGGTGAATCCATCGAGCGCCTGCGCGCCGCCGGACTCGAGGCCAGCGTCACCATGCGTTGGGTGATGATGCTGATGCAGTTCGCGGGTGAATACCTCGGCGTCGTCGTGTGGTGCGTCGGTGGATACATGTTCCTCGAGGGCAAGCTTGAGCTTGGTGCGCTCGTGGCGTTCAGTGCGCTGCTCGGTTTTGTGCGTGCCGGTTTCAACGCCTTCTTCGGCGGCTACGACGCGTGGATGCAGGCCCGCCCCGGATTCCTTTCCATTCTATCCATCCTCGACTCACAGGAAATCGAGGGCTTCCGCGACGCCCCGCGGGGTGTCCGCCCGCAAGGCGCGCTCGCGATGCGCCAAGTGTGGTTTCGTCACCCCGGTGTCGAGGAATGCGCCTGGTCGTTGCGTGAACTCAACCTCACCATCCCGCGCGGCCAGCGTATCGGCCTCGTCGGCGAGACCGGTGCGGGCAAGAGCACGTTCCTTGACCTGCTGATGGGCTTTTATCCGCCCACGCGCGGTGAGATTCTCTACGACGACCGCCGCCTCGAAGAGATCGGCCTGCTCAATCTCCGTCGCTCGGTCGCGATCATGGGGCAGGATGCGTTTTTGTGGAACACCACGGTGCGTGAAAACATCCGCTTCGGCCGACCCACCGCCAGCAACGCTGAGGTCGAGGCCGCTGCGCGCAAGGCTCAGGCGCATGACTTCATCGAACGTCTAGACCAAGGTTATAACACGGTCTGCGGCGAACGCGGCGGCCGTCTTTCCGGAGGCCAGCGCCAGCGACTCGCCCTGGCGCGGGTGTTTCTCCGCGATCCAGCGATTGTCATTCTGGACGAGCCTACCAGCGCGCTCGACGTGGAGACCGAGGCGCGCCTGCAAACCGACCTCGACGCGCTCTGCCGCGGACGCACCACCTTCATCGTGGCCCACCGCCTTTCCACGCTACGCGGCGTGGATCGCGTGCTGGTTTTCCACCAAGGCCAAATCGTCGAAGACGGCCCCGTGACCGAGCTGCTGGCCCGCCCCGAAAGCCACTACGCCCGCCTGCACGCCCTCCAGTTCAGCGCCACTTCTGAGGCCGGTGGTTGATGGGGATGCGTTGATCGGAGGGCAGAACCTGAAAGCCAACCGGGCGTGCACTAACGTTGTTGGCTTCATTGACAGGTCTTCGCACTCGCCTCCGAGGGGCGTTGTGTAGATTCTACTGCTCATGTTTTCTGGTCTCGAATCCCGGTTGACCAAGCAAAAGGTGGCTCTGCTTTATCAGGCGCTTCCACCGCCGCAGATCGGCGGTTTGCGCAAAGATGCCAAGCCCGGCGGGTATTCTGACAGTGGGGCGGATATTGCCTACGCGCTGCGCAGACGCGGCTTTCAGGTGGTTACTCCACGGGCCGATGCCGATCCGGCGCAGGCGATGGAGTGGGTGTATCCAGACACGGATGACGGCATCGCCGCGGCGCTGGCTGCGGGCGCGACGGTGTTATGGGCCAACACGGTTTTGTTCGCTGCGCATCCGCTCACGCGTGTGCTGGAGCGCTGCTGGATCGTGGGCCAATCACCCGCGACCGTGCAACTTGGCGACGACAAGTTTGCGACCAACGCGCGTTTGCGGACGGCTGGCTTGCCGGTCGCGATGTCGTTGCTTGTGGGGCGCGACGCGGGGGCGGAGAGACATGCACTGGCGGAGCTGACACCGGCGCGGCTCGCGGAGTGGTCGTTGGCGTTCCCGGTCGTGGTGAAGCCGGTGCGGGGACGCGGAAGCCAAGGCGTGAGTGTGGCGCGCGATTTTTCGGAGTTTTGCGCTGCGGTGGAGGCACTCATTACTTCGGGCGCGTTTGGCGACACGGTGATGGTGGAGCGCTTTTTACCGGGAGAGGAACTGACCGTCACGGTGATGCCGGCGGGCTCGCCCGATTCGCGCGGCGAAATCGCGACGGCGCCCTGGGCGTTGCCACCGGTCAGGCGTTTCAATCATCAAGACGGCATCGCGCCCTACAACGGGGCGGTGGCGGTGACGCAAAACAGCCGCGCGCTCGATCCCGGCGAGGCGGGCGAGGTTGCCGTGCGCGCCCTGCACATCGCCTGTGAACGAGCGGCGGTGCTGGTGGGGGCGCGCGCTCCCATCCGCATCGATTGCCGGTTGGATGCGGGGGGCGTTTACCAGCTCTTCGATCTCAATCTGAAGCCTAACATGACCGGCGCAGGTCGGCCGGGACGCGAAGATCAGGACAGTTTGTCTGCGATCGCGGCCCGCGCGGTGGGCTGGAGTTATGCGGATCTCCTGCTGGCAATGCTGGGCGGTGCCTGGCGTGAAACTCCGGACGGGGTTGTGCGCATTCTGGATTGAGGCAGGGCGGAACGGAGGCGACTTCGGCGACGGCAGGAACGAACCGGAGGAGGAAGGTGAGGAGGCAGGTTTTGCACGCCTTCCCGAGGGGCGATCACGCGGTCAACCGACGGGTCGGTGCGCTGCGGTCGGGCGGACAGGACTCCGCGGGGTAATCCATTTCTGAATACAGCGTGTTTCGGGTTCGGCTTGGTGGGGGCTTACCGGCTCCGCTCTTAAAGCCGGGCGGTTTACGCGATGTCTTCACGTGAAACGGGCGAGGGGGTTGACAATAAAACTTTCGCTCACAGGGTGCGGCCAGATCGCCCGACGATGAATACCCCAGCTACAGTTTATTTCAGTCGTCGTCCGAGGGTGGATCAATGGATCTTCCCGGACGATTCCGGCTCCGCGACGCGGTAAATGGTGTGACCTGAACGGTCGCGCGTTTGTCCTTAGTGCACGCGAGAGTCGGATAGGTCTCTCGCGACAGGCTTTGATCGACGTTGGCGTCGTTCCCCTGGGTGCGTGAGGGACTTATCGCACGCCTTCCCATTGCCTGTGCGCACGTGCGCGCGCGGCGATCGGTGAGTGATTTTCCGCGTTTTGTCCGCGTGGGCGAACCGTGTTCTTCCGGCCTTTGGTGCATCCGGGCCTCCGTCGTCAACCCTCTGCTTTTATTCGTATGAATCGCTCTCCTTTTTTTCCTTTGTCCGCATTCCCGCCCATCGGTCGACGCCCGCTCGGTCGCACCGGGCTCCTTGTTTCCGAGATTTGCCTGGGCACGATGAACTTCGGCTGGCGGCTCGATCGCGACGCCTCGTTTCTCCTGCTCGACCGGTTTGCGCAGGCCGGCGGCAACTTCATTCAGGCGCTCAGCATCGACTCGGACGCCATGACCGCGTCGTTCGGCATGGGGCATCCAGAGACCTATGTGGGTGACTGGATGGTCGAGCGCGGTGTGCGCCGCCAGGACTGGGTCCTGTCGAGCCGGCTGACGCTGCAGCGCTCGGCCGGCCGGAACATCGGCGATCGCATCACGCGTTCGGTGGAGCGGAGTCTGTCGCGACTCGGCACCGATTACCTGGATCTCTTGATCTGCGAATGGACGCCCGCGTTTCTTCCGATGAACGAAATGCTCGCCGCTCTCCATGCCCTCGTGAAAGAAGGGAAACTGCGTTACTTCGCCCTGGCCGGCTTCCCGGCTTGGCGCGTGATGGAGTCGATGAGCCGGTCGCGCATCCTGGAGTGCTCTCGCTTGGAGGCGGTGCAGACGGACTACTCGCTGGTGCAACGCCGGGGCGCGGAAGAAGACCTGGCGGAGCTCTGTGAGGACAACCGTATCTCGGTGATCGTGAGTTCGCCGCTGGCCGATGGATTCCTCGCCAATCTCGTGGGCACGCCCAGCGGCTTCAGTCCTCAGCGAAGCAACCGTCTGCGCGATTACCGGAATCACCCGCGCAGCCGTGCGGTGTTGGCAAAATTGGCCGCCGTCGCCCGCGCTCATGGCGTGACCGAGGCGCGGGTCGCGATTGCCTGGAGCCTTACGCGTCCGTGGGTGACCTCTGTGTTGGTCGGCTCGCACACAGCGGACTACCTCACCGACGTGCTCGGCGGCAGCCGGCTGCAGCTGTCGTCGCGGGAGATCGCCGGACTGGACGAGGTCTCGTCACCGCCTCGTCACGCTCATTCGCCGTGTCATTGTGAAGCGGATACGCCTCTGGCCGCGTGGCCAACGGCGACCGCGTTGGCCGCTGAGATCGCGCACGGCTGAAACCAATCGTGAACCCTGATCCTTGCCCCGCCTCTCCAACAGGACGGCCGTCGAAAGCGGCCGGCTTGTGAGTGGCCGCTGGGTCGGGATTGCGAGGGGCGGGAGGGGGAATGGAAACGACGTGGTCGGGTTGAAATTGGCGGTGATCGCGCGACGGTGTCGTCCCATGCCTTACTCTCGCCAACGTCCGCGTATCGCGCCGA
>JBEVND010000468.1:0-5332 GCA_040508285.1 Rariglobus sp.
CAACAGCTCGGCGGCGCCCAGTCCGTGCGTGTATCGCAACTTCAAATACGCGTGATCACATCTGCCGCCGGAAAACGCACCTTGGGCGTCGCCGCGTATTTGTCATCGTCGGCCCGATAGCCCGCCGGACACGCACATAACGTCGTGAAGCCCGTGCCCGTCAGGCCGAGGATCTCGTCATACTTTGCGGGTGAGAGTCCCTCCATCGGACAGGTATCCACTCCCAGGATCGCTGCCGAGGTCATGAACTGGCCGAGCGCGATGTAAACCTGGCGCGCCTGCCAAGCATCCAGCGAACCCGCGGCGCGCGCACCTTCGATCGCCTTGTGCAATCCGCTGCGATATTTCTCCAAAGTCTCCAGCTCGACACCGCGCACGTCTGCAACGCGCGCCACGTGACGATCGAGGTGTGCCGCATCCAGATCCTTGCGGAACGTGAAGACGACCAGATGAGACGCATCCATGACCTGACGCTGCCCCCACGATGCCGCCATCAAGCGTTCGCGAATCGCAGGGCTTTCCACGATCAAGAATTTCCACGGTTGCGCGCCAAAAGACGACGGGGCGAGCACCAGCGATTGCTCAAGTGCAGCCCAAGTCGCCGGGTCGATCTTCTTGGTGGAATCGAATTTTTGCGTCGCGTAGCGCCAGTTGAGCGTGGCGAGGAGTTGTTCGGAAGTAAGCGTGGCAGACATGGTAAATGTATTCAGACCATGGATAATCAGCTGGCGTCGGCAAGCGCGGGATAATCCGTGTAGCCGTGCGACGAGCCACCGTAGAACGTCTTTGCGTCCGGCTCGTTCAACGCCGCGCCTTTTTCAAAACGCTTGGGCAAATCGGGGTTCGCGATGAACAACTTTCCCCACGCCACCGCGTCCGCGTTACCCGCCGCAATCTCCGCCTCGGCCTGGGCGGCCGTGAAATTTTGGTTCGCAACAAACACACCGCCAAACGCCTTTTTCAGCGCCGGCCCCAAGCGGGGTTCAGCGAGTCCTTCGCGGGCACAGATGAACGCCAATCCCCGTTTACCGGCCTCTGTAGCCACGTAGCCAAACGTGGCGGCGGGGTTCGAATCCTTCACGTCGTGACTATCGCTGCGCGGTGCGAGGTGCAGGCCCACGCGATCCGCGCCCCATACCGAGACTGCGGCGTCAACCGCCTCCAACATCAACCGTGCACGGTTCTCGATCGGGCCACCGTAGTCATCGGTGCGGCGGTTGCTGCCATCCTGCAAAAACTGATCGAGCAGATAACCGTTGGCGCCATGCAATTCGACGCCGTCAAAGCCAGCTTCCTGCGCGTTCTCGGCACCGCGACGATAGGCCTCGATCACGGCGGGAATCTCCGAACGGTCGAGCGCCCGAGGCACGGGGAACGACACCATCGGACGGATCAAACTCACGTGGCCAGCGGCCGCGATCGCACTCGGGGCGACGGGGGTTTTCCCATCGAGGTAATTCGGGTGGGAGATACGCCCGACGTGCCAGAGCTGAAGCGCGATTTGCCCGCCCTCTTCATGCACCGCCCGCGTGATCGCTTTCCAGCCCTCGACTTGTTCCTTCGACCAGATTCCCGGCGTGTCGGGATAGCCAACCCCCATCGGATCAACCGACGTGGCCTCGGTTAAAATCAATCCTGCCGACGCCCGTTGACGGTAGTATTCCGCCATTTGAGCCGTCGGGACGCGGCCTGCGGCAGAACGGCAGCGCGTGAGCGGGGCCATTAAAATACGGTTGCGGAGGTGGAAGGCGCCGGCGCGCAAAGGAGTGTGCAGCAGTGACATTGCTCCCATGCTAGCTCAACGCGCGCGCTCAACAAGAGACGTCGAACGATTTTTCTTAGAAATCTCCCGTCACGCCCAAACCGCTTAAAATCAGACCAACTCAGCCTCGGGATACTTCGCGTGCAGATGCGAGAGCACCATGTCGCCCAGTCCGCGCAGCATCTCGGTATCGTTGTGGATGCGCGCCTGCGTGATCAGGCCGGCCGAATACGCCAGCACGCAACGCGCCTTGGCCGCCGGATCGCCCGCGCCGATCAAGCCGGCGTCCTGGGCATCACGAATGGCCGTCTCCCAATACTTCGCATAACGCGCCAGAATTTCCTGTATCTTATTTCGAATACGCTCGTCCTGGTTGCAGATCTCCGAGCCGACCGAGCACAGCGGACAACCAAGCACCTTGCCCGTGCGGGCCTTGATCTCGACCTGCTTTTCGTAGCTATGGTTACAGTTTGCGCGGATGCGATCCAAGGGCGGGACGGACGCTGAAAATTGCTCGTCGAGAAGCGCCTTCTGGTTGGCTGCGTTCCGGTCCAGCGCAGCCACCGCAAGGTCGGACTTCGATTCGTAGAAGTAGTAAAAGCTGCCTTTTTTCACCTGCGCCCGGTTGCAGATATCGTCGATTGTGACCGCGCCGTAGCTCTCCTCCCACATAAGATCGAGGGCGGCTGTCATCAAACGTTCGCTGGCATCACTGGTTCTGCCCATGGGCGCAACTTGGTTACAGACGGCCCAATATCAAGCAGTCTCTCGCAAATCGCCTTGGGGGCGCTGCGCCCAACGTCCTGCGAGCACGCCGCAAATCACCAACTGCAACGGGTGGTAGATCAACAACGGCAGCAGGATGAGACCCAACCGTGGATCGCCTACGAAAATCAGTTGCGCCATTGGAATTCCCGCGGCGATCGACTTCTTCGAGCCGCAGAAAATCGCCGCAATCCGGTCCTCGGTGCTGAACCCGGCCGTTTTGCTGATGAAGCCGACGATGTAGAAAATCGTCCAAAACAAAAACACCGACCCGACAACCGCGATCAAGACCGACTCGCCTTTGCCGGACCACACGCCCCGCACAATCGAATCGCAGAACGAGGTGTAGATGATGAACAGAATCGTCCCGCGATCCACTTTGTTGATGAACTTCTTGTTTCGCACCGCCCACTCCGCCAACCAGCGGCGGCTGATCTGACCCACGATCAGCGGCAGCAACAGCCACAACACCAGATCGAGAATCACCTTCCCCATCGGCGCGCTTTCGCCGCTGTCGGTGTGCAGCCACCAACCGATCAGGAGCGGCGTCGCCACGATCCCGATGATGCTGGAAAGCGTCGCGTTAAAGACCGCCACCGGCACGTTGCCCCGCGCCGCGGCGGTCATCGCCACCGACGACGAAACCGTCGAGGGAATCGCGCACAGATAGAAAAACCCGATCGCCAGTTCCGGTGCCATCCAGCTCGCGGGGACAAGCATGAGCAACATGCCCACCAGCGGGAAAATCACGAACGTCGCCGTCTGCACCGTCACATGCACCGGCCAACGCATCGCACCGGCCTTCATCGCCGCGAACGAGAGCGCCACGCCGTTCAGGAAAAAGATCAGCGCGACGCCGACTTTATTGAGCAGTTCCGGATGCAGCCACCCGCCCGGAGCCCCCGGATGCGGAAACATCCACGCCAGCCCCACGGCGACCGCCATGCCGGTCAGAAACCAATCGAACTTAATTTTCACTCGCGACGACCTTTCCTTTGAACCGGCGCCGCAGCAACGCCGTGATATCTTCACGTCCTTCAATTTTGAATACCCACGCCAGCCCCGCGTAAATCAAACCGCCTGCACCAATCAACAACGCCAACGCGAGCGCATCCACCCACACGCCGACGGGCGCCAGTTCACGCAGCCACCAGCCCACCAAGACCACGCCGCCCATCAGGAGACTCGCAACCGTGATCTTCGCCGCATCTTTGGCCAGATGATGGAAACCGAGCGCCGGTTGTTTGCGTGCGAGGTGCACCTGCAAGAACCACGCCTGCACCACCACGGCGACATTACTCGCGATCGCCAGCCCGAGTGTGGAGAGCGGCCCCATCAGCAAAAAGCTCAGGCCCAGGTTGACCACAAAACTCAAGAACGCCGCCCGCACCGGCGTCGACGTGTCTTTCTGTGCGTAGAATGCCCGCAGCACCAGATTCACGAACGAGAAAAACGGCAGGCCCAGCGCAAACACCGCCACGATCGGCACCATCATTTGTGTATCTGCCGCGGTAAACGCGCCGCGCTGAAACAACAGCCGGATGATCGGCGTCGCCAGCACCGCCAACCCGACCGCCGCCGGGATATTGATCACCAAAATCAAACGCATGCCCTTCCGATATGCCGTCGCCAAATTGGTATGATCGCCCAACGCCGCATATTTCGAGATTAGCGGAAAAACCACCGTCGAAACCGCCACGGCAAACACACCGATTGGCAGCTCCATCAAACGCGTCGCCAAGTTGAGGACCGACGCCGCCGCATCGTTGAGCGAGAGTCCCACCAACCGCGACACCGCCATGTTCACCAGGTAGATCGCCGAGCCAAACAGCGTCGGCACCATCAGGTGAATGATTCCGCGCAACGCATCGCTCACCCCGAGATCGAATCGCGGACGCCAGCCTTCGCGCGTCAACGCGATCGCCGGCACGATCATTTGCAAAAACCCGCCGATCAGCACGCCCGCGCACAGCCACCGCATCGCGCTGTCCAACCCGTCCGCCCAGCCCAGATACGCCGCGCCCGCGAGCATCGAGATCATCGCCACATTCAGCCAGATGGGCGACAACGCCGGTTCGAGAAACCGGTTCAACGTCTGCAACGCCGCGCTGAACACCGCGGCGAGGCACACAAAAATCATGTAAGGGAATAGCACTACGGCGAGCTCCGCGCCCTGTAGCCACCGTGTCGCCGTCTCGGGAGTCAGCCCCCACGACTCCGCCCCGTTTACCCAGCGCCCCGCCTGGCTCAGCACCACCATGGCCACCACGACGACCGACGTCGTTACGACCAGCAGCCAACTTGCCACTTGGCTCACCAGTTCGAACGCGCCCTCGCGTTGCTTCCGGCCCATTTCCTCGTGCAACGTCGGCACCAAGGCCGCTGTGAGCGCCCCTTCGCCGAGCAAACGGCGAAATAAATTGGGCAGCGTAAACGCCGTCACGAACGCCGAATTCAGCGCGCTCGTCCCGAAAACCGCCGTCGTGAGCATGTCGCGCCCCAGCCCGAGCACGCGCGACACCATGGTCGCCGACGCAACGATACCGATGTGTTTCAGACTTTTGGACACGCGCGTGGGTTTTCTGAGGCGCAAACCGGCTTAGCAAGTTCTTTACCCGGAAGCGGCATTGACGCTGCTAACTTCGGAAGACAATTTCCCGCATCCCCTATGCCCATCGTTCCGAAGCTCGTTGAAAAACTCCAGCGCCACCCCAAGCGCATCGTTTTCCCTGAAGGCGGAGATCCCCGCATTCTCCAAGCCGCCCGTCAGTGGGTGACCAAGCGCATGGGCGTCCCCATCCTGCT
>JBEVND010000024.1:0-9561 GCA_040508285.1 Rariglobus sp.
GATTTCATCGAGGAAAAGCGTGCCCGTGTCCGCCGCCTCAAAGCGCCCCACCCGCTTCTCCATCGCACCGGTAAATGCGCCGCGTTCGTGACCAAAAATTTCGCTTTCCAGCAGGTTCTCGGAAAGCGCCGCGCAATGCACCGCGACGAAGGGCGCGCGTGCCCGTGGGCTCGCCTGATGAATCGCCTGCGCGATCAGCTCTTTGCCGGTGCCGGATTCACCATCGATCAAGATCGTGGCCTTGGACGGTGCGACCAACCGCACGCGGTCGATCACGTCTTTGATTTTGCCCGAGTGACCGACGATGCCTTCGACGTTAAATTTTTCATCGAGGCGTTCGTTAAGTTGCTTCACTTCGACCTCAAGCGTGCGCGTTTTCAGCGCGCGCTGGATGAGCACTTCGAGCCGTTCGATGTTCACCGGCTTCGTGAGAAAATCCACCGCACCACGCTTCATCGCTTCAACTGCCGAATCGATGCTGCCGTAGGCAGTCATCATGATCACCGCCGGTTTGTTCGGGAGCGCGAGGGCCTTGTCGATAACCTTAAGGCCGGATTTTCCGGGCATGCGGAGGTCGGTGAGGATCACATCGAACTCCTGCGCATCCATCTGGTTGAACGCCTCCTCTGCATTGGCAGCCACGGAAACATCGTAGTCCTCCTCCAGAGCCTGGCGGAGACCATCGCGGGTGTGTTTCTCGTCATCGACGATGAGCACGCTTGAAAGCATGCCCTATCAACGCGGGGAACTGCCTCGCGGTCAAGGCGACGGCAGCATTCATACGCGCGCCGATCTTTAAATAATTTAGTCGCGAACCTCCGTCGGAGGAGCTGAATTTCCCGCCATGCGCTTCATTACCCCTGCGCGCCTGGCGTGCATGTTTGTAAGTCTCGTCGTGGCCTTTCCGGCCAAAGCTCGCTTGGGCGAAACCCAAGAAGAGTTTGAGCGCCGGCTTTTCCAGCCCTCCGTCGGCAAGTTCCTGCCCAAGGAGAAAAACCCCGATCCTAGCAAAGAAGAGGAGCTGGCGCGCCAGCAGCCCTTCCACGAAGTTCGCGCCTATTTCCCCTTCGGTGTTCGCGAGCGCAAATATTGGAAATCGGCCGTGCCGAACATGCTGAGCAACGAGAATGGCTGGCGTGTGCACGTGTTTTTCCAAGAAGGCCGCTCGGTGCTCGAAGCCTACCAACGCGTGGGCGACACGCTAAACGAGTTCGAAATCCGCAACATTCTCACCGCCAACCAAGGGTCCTCCGAGTGGCGTAAAATCGAGCCCGATACGCTCGAATCCAAGGCCTCGGCGATCGGCTGCGATTATCAGCTCGCCGACGGTTCGCTTCGCGCCCGGGTCGTGGGCAACTGGCTGATCGTCTATTCTTCCGTCCTCGATAATTACGTGAAAGAGCAGATCCGCATGGGCGAACAAAACCGCATGAGCCAGCAGGAGGAGCGCGTGCGCACCCAGCAGCAAAACGCGTCCGGCAGCACCTCAGGTTTCTGAACGCCCGTCCCCGCTTCGCGGCGCTTACTGTAGCATTTTTACCCGGCGATTCTTTTGCGGGAATTGCAGCGTGAAGACCGTGCCCACGCCCGGATTGCTTTCCACGCCGACCTGCCCGCCGTGCTCGCGCATGATACGCTGCACAATCATCAGGCCCAGCCCGTGCCCGCCCTCCTTCGTCGTGTGGTAGGGCTGGAACAACTTGACGAGGTCCTCCTGCTTGATGCCGCTGCCGTTGTCACCGAAAAGCAAATACACGCTCTCGTCGTCGGCGCGCGTTTTGATGCGCAACACGCCGCCGGGCTGCATTGCTTCCATCGCGTTTTTGATGATGTTAAAAAACACCTGCTTGAGCTGATTCCGGTCGGCCATGACCGCAGGTAGATTGTGAGAGATCACCGCATCCAATTCGATGCCTCGATCTTCAAGTTCGCGCTGCTGGAACCGGAGCACCTCCTCAATGATATCAGCGAGATTGGTCTCGGACAGATCGGGCGGCCGTGGCCGGATCGCTTCTAGGAAATGAGTCACGATTCCATCGAGACGAAGCACCTCTTCCTGACACACGCGGATTGAATCCGAGAGGGATTCCGTCTCTTTATCCCGGGCGACGGTCTTCAGTTTTTTCAAGCGGCGCTCGATGAGCTGCAGGTGAATCGTCAGTGAATTCAGCGGATTGCCCAACTCGTGGGCGACGCCACCGGCGAGAAGCAGAATCGAGGAAGTGCGTTCATCTTCGATTCGCGCCTCGGTGCTGCGTTTGTCGCGGGTGATGTCGGTGAGAATAACCGCAAAACGCCGCTCGGCGCCGCTCCCCTCGCCTTCCACCGGCACCATGTAGAGACGAATGGTGCGCGGCTCGGGATAAGTGAGCTCAATCTCGCGCGTCATCACCGGTAAGGCGGGTGCGGCCGCGTCCAGCGTCGCGGCCAACGATGGCCGCAACCCGGGCACAAGCCGCCAAAGCGTTTTCCCCGGCAGGTCATCGTTGGTGAGTCCGATCAGCTGGTGCGCAGAGGTGTTGGCGTATTCGATTTCACCTTCGGCATCGATGACCAGCACGCCCTCCTGGAGTGTGTTGAAAACCCCTTCATACAGATTCCGCTCGCGAGCGAGTCGCTGCACGAGGCTGGTCATGCTCGCCGGGTCGAGCGAATCGAGCCGTCCGAGAACCCGATCGAGCGACGTTTGTTTTTTGCCGGCCATGGGAACAATGACTACAGCGGAAGCGAATCCTCTTCCAGAAAATCCACCTGCGAAGGATCGACACGGGCCGCGAGGAGCTTGCGGAGAAACATTTCCCGATGCTGGGCACAACGCCCCAATCGCAACAAAGCATCACGATGCTCCTCGGTGCCATAGCCTTTGTGCTGAGCAAAGCCGTAACCGGAAAACTGCGTGTCCAGTTCCGCGAGCATGCGGTCGCGTGTCACCTTGGCGATGATCGAAGCCATCGCGATGCACAGCGAGCGCCCGTCGCCACTGACCACGCCGGTGTGCGGATACGGGAAATGCTTGAGGGGCAAACCATCCACCAAGATACGAGCCGAGACCCGCGGGCGAAACGCCGCGACTTCTTCGGGCGGAGAAAACAGATCGGGCTCCTGTGCCGGCGGCGCAAACGCATCGGGCGGGTGAATCGACTCAAGCGCGCGGCGCATCGCCAGTTTCGTGGCGCCAAGGATGTTAAACTGCTCGATCTCGGCGACGTCGGCCACGCCGAAGGTCGCATGAATTTGCCCCTCCGCCATCAGCGCCTCAAAGTCGAACCAGAGGGTGTCACGCTCGGTGGCATTTAGCTGTTTCGAGTCGTTGATGCGCGCGGCATTTGTCGCCACCCAACGACTTTCCAGAAAACCCCGCGTTACCAGCACCGCGCCGGCGACCACCGGCCCTGCGAGTGCGCCACGCCCCGCCTCATCGACGCCGATAAGTTGCTCAAAACCTTCGAGGTGTTTGAGGTCAAATCCGCGGAGCTGGCGTCGTTTTCCAGACATGGGTCAGAGCAACATCGGGCGCGATCAGTCGCGGCCAAAACCGAATTTCTCCTTGGGCTCCGGCAACGGAAATTCTTCCAATTTTCCAGCCTCCTTCACGATCTCGTAGGCGGTGCGGAAGTGCAGTTTCGCGAAATCCTTCAATGCATGAACCCCAAACTTCTGAATGATTTCATGCGCCTGCGCGCGCACCAGCGGCCCGGCGCCCTTCTGAAGTTTCGAACCAAACTGCTTTGAAAGCTGATTCATCTGCCGCACAAATTCCGCGCGGGCGACAATCGATGCCGCCGCGACGACCGGATCTGATTCGGCCTTGGTGCGCATGCGTAATTCGAAGTTCTCCACCTTCTTCTTGGCGAGTTCGCGCTGCACCAGCGGTTGTTCGGTAAATTGGTCAAGCAGTCCCCATTTTACGGGTTTTTCGGCGAGTGCCTGCGACAACGCCGTCGCGTGTTGCCAGGCGAGCAGCAGGTTCAGGTTCGCACGCGGACGAGCCATCAGCTCGTTGTATTTCTGCATCCCGCAGAAACACACTTTTACGACCACGCCGTGCGTGTTGCGAATGAGATGGTCGAGTTCGAGAATCTTGTTCTCGGTCATCTTTTTCGAGTCCTGCGCACCGGCTTTGCGCCACGCTTCGATCATCGATTTTTGACCGATCACGGTGGCCGCGATAACAGGACCGAAGAAATCGCCTTTTCCGCTTTCATCGAGACCAGCGTGCGCCTCGAACCAGTCCGGGTTGAGCACTTCGTCGTAACCGAGCTTGGGCGTCTTGGTGATTTCGGGCTCCAGCACGTCGCGGACAAAATCCTCAGTGCCCTTGCCGGCGATGACGAGTTTGCCACTCGTGTAAGCGGTGAGGTTGAGCTTCAGGTGATCGGCCTTGTAGGCGAACCGCGTGTAAGCCACTTCGAACGAGGCCCAGTTGCGTGATTCGCAAAACGCGCGCAATGACTCCATCTGGGTATCATCCAGCTTGATGGTGTAGAGGCTGAGTTTCTTGGGTTGGTCGGAGTCTTCGTCCGGCTTTTTGGCCATGGGGTATTGGCCACCAAAAGCCGGCAAAGGACAAAAGGAATCTGCTTTGGCTTTGCGGAAGTTTTGTGCGTTCTCTGCCCGCGTGACTTCCCGCCTGATCGAGCGCAAAACCGAATTTCAGCACGCGTTGCTGACTTGGTATCGCGTGCATCAACGCAAGTTGCCCTGGCGCGAATCGCCCTCGCTTTACAAAACCGTGGTGAGCGAATTCATGCTGCAACAGACGCAGGTGAAAACCGTGCTGCCGTATCTCGCGCGTTGGGTGCAGGTTTTCCCAGATTTCAAAACCCTTGCAGCCGCGTCGGAAGAACTCGTCGTGAAAAACTGGGAGGGCCTCGGTTACTATACCCGCGCCAGAAATCTCCACAAACTCGCCAAAGCCCTCGCTCCCCTGCCCGAGCCGCCGCGGACGCGCGAAGCGTGGTTGGAGTTACCCGGTATCGGTCCCTACACGTCGGCCGCCATCACGAGCATTTCGTTCGGCACGCGCGCCGCGGTGGTCGATGGTAACGTCGTGCGCATCCTCACGCGTCTCACCGCGGACGCCACGCCGTTCCGCGACAGCGCCTCCGCATCGAAAGCGCTGGCGCCGCTCGCCGACGCGTTGCTCAACCACGACGAGCCCGGTGATCACAATCAAGCGATGATGGAACTCGGCGCGACCGTCTGCCATCGGCAAAATCCGCTCTGCACCATCTGTCCCGTGCTTGCGTTTTGCGTGGCCGGCCAACGCGGCGAACCCGAGGCCTACCCACGACTCGCGGCCAAAGTGATCGAGCAAATCGCCGTGTCCCGCGTATGGTGTGTGCGCAACGGGAAGCTACTGCTCCACCGCACCGCCGGCGATTCGCGCCGTCTCGCCAACATGCACGAATTGCCCTCGGCAGAACACCTCGCGCTCACCGAAAAAGCGCTTAGCCAAACGACTCTGCTCGCGAAGAAAAAACGCGGCATCACTCGTTTCGCGATCACCGAGTCGATCTACTCGTTACCTCCCGAGCTGATGCCTCGCGCCAACGTAACGCTCGCTGAAGGCCTCGTTTGGGTTCCGTTTGATCAGGTCGACGTGATCACGTTGTCCGGCCCGCATCGTCGCTGGGTGACGGAGTTGCTGACACAAAAGTAGACTTGGCAGCGTGCCCCGTTTTCCAGAGCTGAGTTGCCCCACTCGCAGTCAACCACGACCAACGCGGCACGATGCCGCGTCTACTTTCACGCTAACGCTCAAGCGCCGAAACGCGCAGCGATTAACGCCTCCACCTTGGTCTTCGATGCGACCACGTCGTCCGTCTTTACCCGCGGGCTGAGCTCAAGCGTGAGGAGATGCTCAGGCTTCCAGAAGCTGCTGATCATATTAAAATCAATGCGTCCCGCGCCGATCGGTTGATGATCTTTTCCATCCGCGGTCACGTCGTGAAGATGGAAGCCGAGCAGGCGCGACGCGTTGCGCTCCAGATGTAACCGGTGCTCCAGCATGCCCATGCTTTGCTTGATGTCGGCATGGCCCGTGTCGTGCCAGTAACCCGCGGTATGCGGTTGCGGCAGACCGTCGATCAAGGCCCCGAAATCGTCATCGAGCGGCAGCTCTTCAAATTTCTCGCGGTTCTCAAACCCGAGCTTCACGCCGCGTTCGACGGCGTAGGTGCGCACTTCTTCGATGCTCTTTTGGACCTGAGTCCAATACGGGCCCATGTTGGCGCGGAGTTTCTCGCACGCTTTCTTAAGCACGGCCCGGTAAGCCTTGTCGTCAGGCACCGTGACGGTCGGGTTGTGTCGCACGAAGGCCTTGAGTTTACCCGCAGGGTTAAACCAGAAAAACTTCACGCTCCCCAAATGCAGCACGAGCACGCGCGACTTCATCTGCGCGGCAAAATCCAGCGACCGTTTCGTGTGTCGCAGCCATTGCTCATGTTCGCGGTGATCTTTGACCGACGGCTCGAACAAGTTGGGAGCCGACTGCGAGATGCCGGTGGGCAAGGGGCAAAAGTTGTGCGTTGAGCTGATCTTGATAACGCCCTCTTCGACCGCGCGAATGACGCCTGGGAGCAACACGATACGGATCCCATGACTCAGCTCTGCATGCGTGAAACCGAGATCGGCGATCTCGCGCAACATCGTGTAGCCGTCGGTATGACGGAACGAGTTCCAGCAAGTGGAGAGAGCAAGCGTGGGTTTCACCATGACACTATGATCAACACTGCGCGCCTTTGGTGAGGGCGCTCGACTTGTTTAAACACCAAAAAACCGCGTCCCCGAATGACTTCGGCCGACGCGGTTGTGGAAAAACGTAACAAACTCCGCGAGGAGCGCGTTATTCAGCGTGGCGATTACGCAGCATCTGGGTGAAGGCCATGACCTTCACTTTGCGACGGCGGCGCTCGGTGGGCTTCTCGTTGTAACGCTTAGCGCGGACGTCCTTGATGATGTTCTCGCGCTCGAGCTTCTTCTTCAGACGGCGCAGGGCGCGGTCAACCGGCTCGTTTTTGCGGATTTTGATTTCGATGGGCATGGTGAAAGTGAGATGAGTTTTGGCGGAAAAGCCGAGGAATAGGGCAAACGCCTCCGCCTGCGTCAATGGCATTTTTGACCCAAGGCATCGTTGTTCGTCACGCAATATTGTTTCCGGCGCAACGGTGCTTGCGCGCACCGCCTTCGCGCATTGCCTAATCGCTGTGTCGTCCGCCGCCTCAGACTTCGTTCACCTTCACGTCCACACCGACTACAGCCTGCTCGACGGAGCCTGCCGGATTGATCGCTTGATGCAGCGCGCCTGCGACATGGGCATGAAAGCCCTGGCGCTCACGGATCACGGCAACATGTTTGGCGCGATTGAGTTCTACAACGCCGCCAAGTCCAAAGGCATCAAGCCCCTCATCGGTTGCGAGATCTACATCGTCGAGTCGTCGCGCCTAGAAAAAGCCGGCAAATCCGAGGACGGTAAGAGCTATTACCACATGGGGTTGCTGGCCAAAAACCTCACGGGCTACCAAAACCTCCTCAAGCTCGTCTCAGATGCGCATCTTAAGGGCTTTTACTACAAGCCGCGCGCCGACCTGGAGACGCTGGCCCGCTACGCCGACGGCCTGATTGGTTTCACCGGCTGTCTCGCTGCCATCGTCCCGCAACACCTTTTGCACGACCGCTACGAGGACGCCCGCAAAGCCTGCGGCCGCTTCGTGGAGATTTTCGGGCGCGAAAACTTTTTCGTCGAAATTCAGGACCACGGCATTCCCGAGCAGCTCAAAATCATCCCCGACCTCCTGAAGCTGGCCGAAGAGTTTAATCTCAAGCTCATCTGCACCAACGATGTTCACTACGTGAACCACGAGGATGCCGCCCCGCACGACGCCATGTTGTGCATCCAGACCGGCGCGAAGATCGAGGAGGAGAACCGCATGAAGTTCACGGGCGACCAGTTTTATCTGAAGTCGCGTGACGAGATGATGAAGCTCTTCGGCGAGCGCCCCGATTCCCTTGATAACACCAATCTCGTCGCCGATATGTGCGACCTCGCGATCCCGTTTCCGAAGGGCTCCGAGCGTTACCCGCGCTACCCGCTGCCCATCGAGATCCAGTCGAAGTATTCGTCTGCCGAATACCTCAAGAAACTGTGCATCGACGGTCTTAAAAAACGTTACGACTTCGACTACGACGAGGTCGCCACCCACGAGATTGTCGCCCCGCGCCTGGAAAAACTCGTCAACGTCCCCGCCGGCCAGAAGCCGCAGCCGCCGGACTACTCGGGTCTTTCCCCGCACGAGTTGCTCGTCCTGCGCACCGGCTACGAGCTCTCCATCATCAACGTCACGGGCTTCATCGACTACTTCCTCGTCGTCTGGGACTTCATCGCGTGGGCCAAAGTCCACGAGATCCCCGTCGGCCCTGGCCGTGGTTCCGGCGCAGGCTGCCTCGTCGCGTATCTCCTCGAGATCACCAACGTCGACCCGATCCGCTTCGGTCTTCTCTTCGAGCGTTTCCTTAACCCTGAGCGCGTTTCCCCGCCCGACTTCGATATCGATTTCTGCATGCGCCGCCGCGAGGAGGTTATCAACTACGTGCGCGACAAATACGGCCGCGACTGCGTGGCCAACATCATCACTTACGGCACGCTCGGCGCCAAGATGGTGATCCGCGACGTCTCGCGCGTGAACAATCTCCCCTATGCCGACGCCGATCGTCTCGCCAAGATGATCCCCGACGAGATCAACATCTCGCTCGAAGACGCCATCACCAAGTCCGCCGATCTCCGCATGGAGATCGATCGCAATCCCATCGCCAAACGCATCGTCGCCTCCGCGCGCGTGCTCGAAGGCATGGTGCGTAACACCGGCAAACATGCCGCCGGCATCATCATCACCGACAAGCCCCTCGACGAATTCGTCCCGCTGACGCTTCAAGAAGGCGACGTCACCGTGCAGTTCGACATGAACGCCGTCGGCAAGCTCGGTCTGCTGAAGATGGACTTCCTCGGTCTGAAGACGCTCACGGTCATCTCCGATGCCGTCGCCAACGTCCGTCGCACCGTCAACCCGACGTTCGACATCGAGAGCATTTCGCTCGAAGACCCGAAGACCTACGAGCTCCTCAACATCGGCAAGACCGTCGGCGTGTTTCAGCTCGAATCTGGCGGCATGCAAAACGCCTCCAAGCTCGTCGGTATTTCCAACATCGACGACATCAACGCTATCTCCGCGCTCTATCGCCCGGGCCCGATGGCGTTTATCCCTGACTATGCCCGCGGTAAAAAAGACCCCGCCTCCATCACCTACCCGCATGCGCTCCTCGAGCCCGTGCTGAAGGAAACCTACGGCATCATCGTTTATCAGGAACAGGTGATGGAGTGCGCCCGCGTCATCGGCGGTTACACGCTCGGCGGTGCCGACATGCTTCGTCGCGCCATGGGTAAAAAGGACGTCGAGGGCATGGCCAAGGAGCGCATCAAGTTCGTCGAAGGCGCCGGCCGCCTGCACAAGATCAGCGAGGCCAAGGCCAACGAAATTTTCGACCTCCTCAACAAGTTCGCCC
>JBEVND010000104.1:0-10029 GCA_040508285.1 Rariglobus sp.
TGGATTTGCTCATTATGGTAAGAGCCACCGGATTACCGACCCGGATGGCAATTTGAGAGATGTGTATAGGCGAAAAGGGTCGAAGTTACACGGGGTGACTTCGACCCTGGCAAGCGCTATTTTGAATTAAGGAAGAATCAGGCCTTGGCGTTGCGCTTTTTGGACGCATCGAACACGGCTTTTTTCTGGAGGTTGGAGACGTGGATCGAACCCTCGCGCTCGACGATCGCGCCGTTCGGGTTCTCCTGCGACTTCTTGGTGTGGCGCTTGATCAAACCGACGCCTTCAACGCGGACGCGTTGCTTGGCCGAGAGGATCTCGAGAACCTTGCCGGACTTGCCCTTTTGGGAACCGGCGATGACGACGACTTCGTCGCCGCGTTTAACGTGATATTTAGTGGTGGCCATTTTAGAGAACCTCCGGAGCAAGGGAGATGATCTTCATGAAGTTTTTCGCACGCAGTTCGCGAGCGACAGGGCCGAAGATACGGGTGCCCTTGGGGTTACCGTCAGCATTGAGGATGACGACTGCATTGCTATCGAAACGGAGGTAGCTGCCGTCGGAGCGACGGACCGGGGCCTTCGTGCGAATGATGACGGCCTTGGCGACCTCACCTTTTTTCACGCTGGCGTCGGTGGAGCTTTCCTTGATGTGGACCGTGACAACATCACCCACGCCGGCGGTGGTGGTGTTCTGGCCATTTTTGCTGATGAACATGGCGCGACGGGCACCTGTGTTATCAGCGACTTCTACCCATGAACGGAGTTGTAGCATGACGAATCTTTTTAAGTGTTATGGGTGGGATCAGGCCTTGGTCGTCTTGGTGGGGACGAGCTCGGCGACATCCTTCTCGGTGACGGCAGCACCATCGGCGGCCACAGCGGCCTCGATGACTTTGACGACGCGCCAGCACTTGAGGCGGCTGAGGGGACGGGTTTCCATGATCTCGACCTTGTCGCCGACCTTCGTCTCGTTGTTCTCGTCGTGGACGTGCACGACGGTCTTACGATTGATGGTCTTCTGGTAGCGGGGATGCGGGATCTTGTAAGGGACGGTGACCTTGATGGACTTGTCACCAGAGCGGCTGGTGACGAAGCCGGTGAGGTCCTTGCGGGAATTACGGGTCGTGGTGGACATGTTCTTTTACTGGTTGGAGACGGCGCGGGCGGCGATTAAGCGGCGGCCTTCTTGTTCTTGGCGGTGCGCGCGGTCTCGAGACGGGCGATGTCCTTGCGGAGGGTGCGCAGCTCGGAGGTCTTCTCAACCTGGCCGGTCTGCTTGCGCAGGCGGAGTTGGAGAAGCTTGTCGCGGGTTTCGTTCAACTTGGAGGCGATCTCGGCAGGAGCCAGTTCGCTGATTTCTTTGTAAGTGCTCATTGCGGTGTATTCTTTAACGTTCGGCTATATCAGACAGCCGCACCGTCGCGCACAATGAAGCGGCAATGGAAGGGCAATTTGGCGTCGGCCAGGCGGAAGGCTTCCTTCGCGACGGAGACGGGAACACCAGCGAGTTCGAACAGAACGGCACCGGGCTTGATCTGGGCGACGTAATATTCGACCGGACCTTTACCGGAACCCATGCGCGTCTCGGCTGGCTTCTTGGTGATTGGCTTGTGGGGGAAAACGCGAATCCAGAGTTTACCTTTGCGCTTAAGGTGGCGCGAGATGGTAACACGGGCGGCTTCAATCTGCTGGCCGGTCATAGGACCGCGGGTCAGGGACTGGAGGCCGAATTCACCGAAGGAAATCGTGTTGCCACGTTTAGCGTTGCCCTTGCGGGAACCCTTCTGGGATTTGCGGTATTTGGTGCGTGCGGGAGCGAGAGCCATGATGGTTTCTCTTTAGTTAATTGGTTAGGTCGAACGACGGGATTAGAGCGTCGTGTCGGCTTCCTTTTTGCAGATCCAGACTTTGACGCCGATCTTGCCGAAAAGGGTTTTCGCCTCGGCAAAGCCGTAGTCGATGTTTTCGCGGAGGGTGTGCAATGGCACGCGGCCTTTGCGCTGCCACTCGCGGCGAGCGATGTCGGCGCCACCAAGGCGGCCCGAGGACTGGATACGGATACCTTCGGCACCGAGAGCCATGGCCATTTCGACGGCCTTCTTCATGGCGCGGCGGAAAGCGATACGGCGTTCGAGCTGCAAGCAGACGTTCTCGGCAACAAGCTGGGCTTCGATTTCGGGCTTCTTGACCTCTTGGATGTCGAGGAGGATGTCCTTACCGGTGAGCTTCGCGAGTTCGGCCTTGATGTTCTCGATCTCGGCGCCCTTGCGGCCGATCACGATACCAGGACGTGCGGTGTAGATCTTGACGCGAACGCGGTTGGACGCGCGCTCGATGAAAATGCGGGGAACGGAAGCTTGCTTCAGCTTCTCCATGAGTTTCTCACGGATGATCTGGTCCTCGAGGAGGAGCTTCGCGAAATCCTTCTTGGAGGCATACCAGCGCGACTGCCAGTTACGGCGGACAGCGAGACGGAAGCCGATCGGATTGGTCTTTTGGCCCATGGTGGTAAATTAGTTGGAGTTACCGTCGGAGAGGACGATGCGGATGTGGGACATCTTCTTGCGGCGGGGCATCGCAGTGCCACGGGCACCGGCCTTGAAGCGCTTGAGGACGGGGCCGTTTTCAACGAGAGCGCTCTTCACAACGAGGGAATCGGCGGAGAGGTTGTTGTTGTTTTCGGCGTTCGCGATGGCGCTCTTGAGCGTCTTGACGATCAGGCGCGCGGACTTGCGCGGGATGAGCGTGAGGAGATCGACGGCATCGTTGGCTTTGCGGCCTTGGATGGTGCGGACAACTTCGCGCACCTTTTTAGGGGACATACGCGCGTAGCGAGTGAGGGCTTGGACTTCCATTTGATTAAGATTCCCGTTGAGGGCGACAGCAGGACCGGGAGGTCCCCTGCCCTTTTGAGTTTTTGATTATACCTTGAGAGTTTTAACAGTAGCGGTGTCGCCGGCTTGGATCGATTGACCCGGAGCGAGCTGGAGAATCAACGCTGCACCGGCGCGGGGTCGAAGTTCGACGAGAACGATCTCGGCGATCTCCGTGCCGCCACGGACAACGTTGAATACCATGCCTTGGCGAAGGCCGGCTTCGAAACCGGCACCGAGCAGAACGACATCCGCGATGCGGGTCGGCTGCACGGCCACCACTCGAGCCGCCTCGACCGACCGAGTCGCCACCAGCGCCGCGGCTTGAACACCAATCGTCGAAACGAAGGCGAACAAAACGAGAGCGGTGGCGAAACGGCGGAGCATGGCGGCGACGGAGCGGATTAGACTTCCTTGCGGGTCATACCGCCGTGGTTCTTGAACACGCGGGTGAGCGCGAATTCGCCGAGCTTGTGGCCGACCATGTTCTCGGTGACGTGCACGGAGATGAAGGACTTGCCATTGTGAACGCTGAACGTGTGGCCGATGAAATCGGGGGTGATCGTCGAGCGGCGGGACCAGGTTTGGATGGGCTTCTTGGAGCCACCAGCCTTGACGGCTTTCTCGATCTTCTCGAGGAGGTGGTAATCAACGAAGAAACCTTTTTTGATGGAACGTGCCATGTTGGTAAGGTGTAGAAATTACTTCTGACCGCGCGGCTTGCGACCGTTATGGCGGACGAGGATCTGAGCGCTGGAGGGCTTGGAGCGTTTGCGCGTCGGGAAGCCCTTGGCGAGCTGGCCCCAAGGCGAGACGAGGTGCTGGCGACCGCCACCACCCTTGGACTTGCCCTGACCGCCACCGTTCGGATGGTCGACCGGGTTCATCGAAACACCGCGTTGGCGGGGACGATTGCCGAGCCAACGATTACGACCGGCCTTACCGAGGGAAGCGTTGATCTGGTCACCGTTGCCGACTTCACCGATGGTGGCGCGGCAGTTGGGGTTGACCAAACGAACTTCGCCGGAAGGGAGCTTGATCTGGGCGGAACCGTTTTCGACGTTCACGAGTTCGATCGAGGTGCCAGCCGTGCGGCCGAGCTGGGCGCCGCGGCCCGGGACGAGCTCGACGTTGTGCAGCTTGGTGGACGGAGGAATGATCGAAAGCGGGAAGTTGTTGCCGACATTGAAGTCGTTCAACGAGGCCTTGTTCGAGGTGACGATGGTGTCGCCAGCCTTAAGGCCCTTCGGTGCGAGGATATAGCGCTTCTCGCCGCTGGAATAAGCGATGAGGGCGATATGAGCCGTGCGGTTCGGGTCATACTCGATGGCCTGCACACGTGCGGGCATGTCGAGGATGTCACGCTTGAAGTCGATGATACGGTAAAGCTGTTTATGGCCACCGCCGCGACGACGCGAGGTGATGCGACCATAAACGTTACGACCACCGGTCTTGGGCTTCGGCTCGGTGAGCTTGGCCTCGGGGCGTTTTTTAGAAAGACCCTCGGGCTTGTTCAGCTGCGTGAAGCGCTGGGAAGGCGTGAGGGGACGGCGGATAGGAGTGAGAGGCATGGTGTATGTTCTCCGGATTAGACGAGCTCGATCTTGTCGCCTGCCTTGAGGGTCACGACGGCCTTCTTGTAGTCAGAAGTAACGCTTGGGCGGCCTTGACGGCTCTTTTTGTTTTTACCGCGGTAAACAGCGGTGTTGACGCGGGTGACCGAGACCTTGAACGCCTTTTCAACGGCTTCAGCGATCTGGTGCTTGTTGGTTCCGATCGCGACCTGGAAGGTGTATTGGCCAAGCTCAGAAGAGAGCTTGTTCGACTTCTCGGTGAGACGGACGAGTTTGAGAACGTTAACGCTCATTAGTTTTTACCTCCGTTGACGCGGGCGATGATCGCCTCGAGAGCTTTGGAGCTGACAATGATCTTCTTGTATTGCGCGAGATCGAGCGTGTTGAGCGTGCTGGCTTCCTGCAGCGAGATGCGCTGAAGGTTGCAAGCGGCGCGGGCGGTGTCGGCAGTGAACTCGGCGTCCACGATGAGGATCTTACCCTTGGGGGCGATGCGCTCGATGATCTGGTTGAGGACAGCAGTCTTCACCGGATTGACTTCGAAGGCGTCGATGACGTCGATTTCGCCGGCAGAGGCGCGGTCGAACAGCGCACGGCTAAACGCGAGAGCCTTCACCTTGGAGTTGATCTTCTTGGAGTAGTCGCGGGGCTTGGGGCCGAAAACGACGCCACCGCCGACCCAGATGGGAGAACGGGTGGAACCAGCGCGAGCGCGGCCGGTGCCCTTTTGGCGCCAGGGCTTCTTGCCGCCGCCGGACACTTCACCACGGGTTTTCGTGGAGTGCGTGCCGAGACGGTTGTTCGCGTTGATGGCGACGATGACTTCCTTCACGGCCTGGAGGCCTTTGTCACCTTCGAAGGTAGGCAGACCGGCGAAATCTTGTTCGCGCGAGGTCTTGCCGTCGGAGCTGAAAACTTTGAGTTTCATGTCAGTGTAATTCCCTTGGGTTAGGCTTTCTTGGGCTGACCCTTGATAGCGGTGCGGACGATCACGTCGTCACCGTTGGCACCGGGAATGGAGCCTTTAACGAGGAGGAGGTTCTTCTCAGGAAGGACCTTCACGAGAACGAGGTTCTGCGTGGTAACGCGGAGCTGGCCCATGTGGCCGGGCATTGCTTGGTTCTTCCAGACGCGACCAGGAGTCTGGCGCATACCGATCGAACCGATGCGGCGATGGAACATCGAACCGTGGGTGGCAGGACCGCCGCCAACGCGGAAGCGCTTGACGACGCCTTGGAAGCCTTTGCCCTTCGTGACGCCGATGACGTCAACGAGCTGGCCTTCAGTGAAGTCAGCGACGGTGAGAACATCACCGATCTTGTGGGTGGAGGCCTCAGTGAGGCGAACTTCGCTCAGAACGCGGGGGGCGTCTTCGAGACCAGCCTTGGCGGCGTGGTTCTTTTCGGCCTTGGAAGCATTCTTGGACTTCTGCTTGGAGAAGCCGAGCTGAACGGCGTTGTAACCGTCAACCTGCGTTGTCTTGATTTGGACGATCGGGCAAGGGCCGGCTTCGACCACGGTGACGGGGACCAAGACGTTTTGAGCGTCATAGACCTGCGTCATCCCGATTTTTTTACCGAGTAGGGTGCTGATGGACATGGCTAAGTGGTAGGTGGAAATAGTTTCCGTTTAACGACCTACATTAGAGAACCCAGAGGTGCACGGGGTGCACATGGGCAACTGCTAAAGTAAAGTATGTAAGAACAGAGTCGGTGGTTAACTCAAACGTTGATCGTGATGTCAACGCCGGACGGAAGATTTAATTTCTTCAGTTCGTCGACGGTCTGAGCGGTGGGCTCGATGATGTCGATGAGGCGCTTGTGCGTGCGGGTCTCGAACTGCTCCATCGACTTTTTGTCGACGTGCGGGGAACGATTGACCGTCAGCTTCTCGATGCGAGTCGGAAGCGGGATCGGACCGGACACGCGGGCGCCGGAGCGCTTGGCGGTTTCCACGATTTCCGAGGCGGACTGATCGATCACGCGATAGTCGTAGCCCTGGAGTTTGATGCGAATGCGTTGGCCTTTCATGGCGATAAAAAGAACGAAGGATTAAGTGCGAGCGGGAGCCTTGGTGGACGACTCGACGATCTTGGTGAGGAGCGAGTTCGGAACCTGCTCGAAATGGGAAGGAGTGATGGAGGCGCTGGCGCGGCCCTTGGACAGCGAGCGAATGTCGGTGACGTAACCGAAAAGCATCTCAAGCGGAACGTGCGAATTGATGATACACGCAGCGTTCTTGGACTCCATGCCGTTGATACGGCCGCGACGACGGTTGATGTCGCCGATGAGGTCGCCTTGATACTCTTCCGGGGTCGTCACTTCGACGCCCATGATGGGCTCGAGGAGGATCGGTTGAGCGGCTTTCATGGCATCCTTGAAGGCGAAGATACCGGCCATCTTAAACGCCATTTCGGACGAGTCGACGTCGTGGAACGAGCCGTCAACGATACGAATGATGACGTCAACGACAGGATAGCCAGCGACGACGCCATTGTTGGCGGCCTCGAGGATACCTTCGGTCGACGGCTTGATGAATTCCTTCGGGATCGAGCCACCAACAGTTTCGTTGAAGACTTCGACGCCCTTGCCCTTTTCGTTGGGCTCCATCTTGACGACGACATGGCCGTATTGGCCCTTACCGCCGGACTGACGGATGAATTTACCTTCGCCATCCGAGTTGGTCGTGATGGTCTCGCGATACGCGATCTGCGGCTTGCCCGAGGTCGCCTCGACCTTGAACTCGCGCTTCATGCGATCGATGATGATTTCCAAGTGAAGCTCACCCATGCCGGCAAGAATGGTCTGGCCGGTGTCGGTGTCGGTCTTCACGCGGAGAGTCGGATCCTCAGCGACGAGACGCTGAAGAGCGGTGCCCAGCTTCTCTTGGTCAGCCTTCGAGTTCGGCTCGATGGACATCGCGATAACGGGCTCAGGGAAGGACGGGGGCTCGAGGCGCACGTCGTAATCTTCGTTGCAGAGCGTGTCACCGGTGATGACTTCCTTGACGCCCACGAGAGCGCAGATGTCGCCGGAGTAAGCGGTGTCGATTTCTTCGCGGTCCATAGCGCGCATGAGCACGAGACGGCTGACGCGTTCGGAACGGCGGGTGCGGGGATTGTAGAGCGAGGTGCCCTTCTGGAGCGTGCCGGTGTAAACACGGTAGAACACCAGCTTACCCACGAACGGGTCGGTCCAGAGCTTGAACGCAAGGCCGGCGAGCTTGGAGTTGTCGTCAACAACGACTTCAACTTCCTTACCGTCGCTGTCCTGACCCTTCATCGGGGGAACGTCGATCGGGCTGGGCAGGTAGTTAACCACGCAGTCCAGAAGACGTTGCACGCCCTTCTTCTTGAAGGCAGAACCAGGGATCACGCCCGTGAACTTCATGGAGACGGTGGCCTTACGGACCGCGACCATCAAAAGTTCAGGAGTGATTTCCTCACCGTTGAGATATTTGTCGGCCAGAACGTCATCGAAATCGGAGGCGGCTTCGATCAGCTTCTCACGATATTCCTTAGCTTGGTCTGCGTATTCGGCAGGGATCGGGTGACGCTTCGGGTCCAGATCCATATCGGCTGGATCAACGAACACGTAGGAGATGTTCTGCACGAGGTCGATGACGCCCGAGAAGTTTTCTTCCTTGCCGATCGGAATGAAGAGCGGATGCGCGTTGGCACCGAGCTTCTCGCGCATTTCAGAAACAGCGCGGAAGAAATCGGCACCGGTGCGGTCCATCTTATTGATGAAGGCAACGCGAGGAACGCCGTATTTGTTGGCCTGACGCCAAACAGTTTCGGACTGGGGCTGAACGCCAGCGACAGCGCAGAACACAGCGACGGCACCGTCGAGAACGCGCATGGAGCGCTCCACCTCGGCGGTGAAGTCCACGTGTCCAGGCGTGTCGATGATGTTAACGCGCTGCTTGATGCCCTTCCACGGACCGCACGAGGCGTTCCATGCACAGGAGATAGCAGCAGCCGTGATCGTGATACCACGCTCACGCTCCTGCTCCATCCAGTCAGTCACGGCGGTGCCTTCATGCACTTCGCCCATCTTGTGAACGCTGCCCGAGTAGAACAGGATGCGCTCAGAAGTGGTCGTTTTGCCTGCGTCGATGTGCGCGGCAATACCGATGTTACGAGTCCACTCGAGGGGGAAGGGACGGTTCTTGGAATTAACCGGAGAAACCTTCGACTTGTCGGTGACGATGGAGATGACGGGAGCTTCGGACATGAGCAGCAATTAACTAACAGCTTACCAGCGGAGGTGGGCGAAGGCGCGATTGGCCTGGGCCATCTTATGGGTATCTTCCTTCTTCTTAACGACGCTGCCCGTGTTGTTGTAGGCATCGACGATTTCAGTAGCGAGGGCGTCCTTCATCGGGGTGCCCTTGCGGCCAGCGGCAGCCTTGACGATCCAGCGAAGAGCAAGGCTCTCCTGGCGCTCGTAGGAAATTTCGACGGGGACCTGGTAGGTCGCACCACCGACGCGGCGGCTCTTCACTTCGAGACGGGGACGGGCGTTTTCAAGCGCACCGATCATGAGATCGACGGGATCACCCTTTTCGAGCTTCTCGGACACCTTCTCGAAGGCACCGTAAACGATGCGTTCAGCGGTGTTCTTCTTGCCGTCTTGCATGACGACATTGACGAGGTGTGCAACGAGGGCGCTGTTATAACGGATATCCGGCGTGGTCTGACGCTTATCGGCTTTATGGCGGCGTGACATGTTCTAGGTTCCTAGGGTTTGATTACTTCTTGGCGGCCTTGGGGCGCTTGACACCGTATTTGGAACGGCTGCGGCGACGTTTTTCGACGCCAGTGGCGTCGAGGGTGCCACGCACGATGTGGTAGCGGACACCAGGCAAGTCCTTAACGCGGCCACCGCGCACGAGCACAATGGAGTGCTCCTGGAGGTTGTGGCCCTCGTCAGGGATGTAAGAGATCACTTCGCTGCCATTGGTGAGGCGAACTTTAGCAACCTTACGGATAGCGGAGTTAGGCTTCTTGGGAGTGCGGGTCATGACCTGCACGCACACGCCGCGGCGGAACGGGTTGCCCTCGAGGGCGGGCGACTTGGATTTCGCACGGATCTGACGACGTCCCTTGCGCACGAGTTGGTTGATGGTTGGCATATCGAAGTGTTGCTATGAAATGAGGAAAAGAGGCGGAAACTACCAAGGCGGTATACCTCGGCAAGAAGATTCTGGTAAAATTAGGCTCGACCGAAAAATACTCGTTGAATAACGGGCGTTTCGGAGGGGAAAGCATTCGCCCGTGCAACCGGGCAACGCGCAATAAAGATGGAGAACGTTGACCAAACCACGCCGCAAAAGGCCGCTCAAGGCCAAACTCCGTGAGAGTAAAGCCGACCACAAACGATCTCCCGGCCGCTACGAATCGAAGTCGCCCGTAAAAATAGGGGCGACGCCTCCGGACGATTTGCCGAGCTCAGCCCACAAACACCAAGCGTCCACCCTACAGTCCCACTTGAACAGAAAATCGAATCACCCGCTCGCGCTTATCAGGTGAAGACAAATCCCAGACTGGGACCAGAGAGAGAGAGAGAGAGAGAGAGA
>JBEVND010000110.1:0-3795 GCA_040508285.1 Rariglobus sp.
AAAATCTACAACGAAAAGGCCGCGGGAGACGCGCGTTATTTTGCGGAGAGCGCCCGCAATCAGCAGCTCGCAGCCGATCAACGACGCGCCAACGAATACGAGCAGAAGCGCGCCGCGAAGGCATGGATGCTCGCAGGCGGCGGTTTGAAAATGCCGTCCGACAACAAGCCGACGTCCGCCCAACGCACGGAGACGGTTAATCGCTATTTCAGCGAGTTGGATAAATACCAACGCGGCCAACAAACCTGGGAGCCGCCCGTGCCTACCGTGCTGGCGAAGTAACGCGGTTGGAGAGCGGCCTGCGACAAGTGGGAAACTGCGCAGGATCCGCGCATCGCGAGCGGCTCGTTTCGCAGGCGCAATTCTGCTCCCAGGAGGGACGGGCTCCGTTCGGTCCGGGTCGACGGAGCGAACGGATGCGCCTCTTGGTTGAGAGTCTGACCAACAGCGCAGCCTCGTTCCTCAAGCCCGTTTTTGCGGGCGGTTATTCGCTCCGCGCCAATTGCGCGTCGACGATCTTGCGCAGTGACTTGGCGACGCGTTCGCGGCCGAGCGATTGCGCGGCGACTTGCGCGCCTTCGAAGGCGATGTGCAGCGCCAACGCGGTGCCGGCGGGATCGGGAAGGCCGGCGCGGCGGCAGAGTTTTTCCACGCGCTGCAACTGGGCGACTTTGTGCGCGTCGATGATTTTGCGCGCTGGGTGCGACGGATCGGGTAGCTCGGCGAGGCTGTTCACCAGGGCGCAGCCGCGACTTTCCGGACTCGTGCAGCGACCGACCGTCCATGCGCCCAGCGCGTGCAGCTGCATCTTGGGATCATCCGGGTGCTCGCTCTCGATCTGTTTCCACAGGTCATCGTAGTAACGCACGATGCCGGAGAGCCATTCGCCGATCAGTTCGTCCTTCGACGAGAAGTGACGGTAGAGGGCCATCTTGGTGGTTTCGGCGACCGCCGCGATGCGCTCGACGCCGACGCCACGAAGGCCTTCGCGATAAAAAAGTTCTCCCGCGGCGGCGAGGATTCGGTCGCGGGGTGGAGAGGTGTGGCTGCTCATTTTAAAATTATTTTGGAAAATCTCTTGACGATGATACCGATCAGTATCACCGATACCGAGCGGTATCAAAAACGATACCGAACAGTATCAAATCCTCAAGACCATAAAAAATATGAAACCTATCGTTCGTTCCCTCATCGCCGCGGCCGCCGCTCTCTCCTCCATCAGTCCGGCCATCGCCTCCGGCGAGACTGCCAAGCCCGTTTCCGCCCCGACGTCCATCGTGCTGGCGCACGGTGCTTTTGCCGACGGCTCGGCCTGGGCCCGCGTCATCCCGCTGCTTCAAGCGCGCGGTTATAACGTCATCGCGGTTCAGAACACGCTCGTCTCGCAGGAGGCGGATGTCGCCACGACCAAGCGCGTGATCGATGCGCAGACTGGGCCGGTCATCGCGGTCGGACACTCCTACGGCGGCGCGGTGATCACCGGTGCCGCGGCGGGCAATCCCAACGTGAAGGCACTCGTGTATGTCGCCGCGCTTGCCCCTGAGGCGGGCGAGGTGCTCGGTGAACTTTACACTAAGTTCGGTCCGTCCGACCTGGCGACGGCGCTCGTGCCTGATTCGGCCGGCTTCCTCACGATCGAGCCGTCGAAGCTGCACGCCGCTTTTGCCCATGACGTTTCCGCCGAGGAGGCGCGCGTGATGGCCGCGACGCAGAAGCCGATTCACAGCGGCGCCTTTGCGCAATCCGTCCCGCAAGCCGCGTGGAAGAACATCCCGTCCTACTTCCTCGTCGCGACCGGCGACCGCGCGATCAAGCTCGAGTTGCAGCGCTTCATGGCCGAACGCATCGGTGCGAAGACCATCGACGTTGACGCCAGCCACGTGCCCTTCCTGTCCAAGCCGAAGGAGGTCGCTGACTTCATCGACCGCGCGGCTCGCGAGACTGTTGGTGCCCAGCAAGCGCAACGCTGAGTGAATACGGACAGCCGTGTTGCGGATATCATCAAAGATTGGGTCGAGCCGGAGCCGTTGAATTCGGCCGACCCAATCTCATTCACCCGACACGGGTGAAGTTGTTTTTAAAGGCCGGAGATTCGGCGGCCCATCTCTGTAAAAAAATCGAGCGTGGGGCAGAGCGATTGGGTTGAGGGCTAAAAGGCTAACCTGTTTCAGCCGGCCCCCTTTTCTGCGTTCGCAGACTTCTTTGAGGTCGCACGCTAGCGTTTTGCCCGGGCTGATTCTTCACGCAAGAGTCGCGCGAACGTCTCAGCGTGTGGATTTGTAGCCGCCGCCGGGAGTCCGACTTGGACCATCACGGAAGGAAAGGCGGGCGAAAAAGGTCGGGAGACAAGCGACCGTGGCATCGTGTTGACGATCCCGTCGGCGAGAATCGCCGCGGCATGGCTGGCCTCTAACTCGGCGAACATCGCCGACACGCCGTCGTTCAGCATCTTGATGAACTGTGGTCGCACCCCGAATGGTTTCAGCAAGGCGCGCATGCTTTCGGTATAGCCGGGAAAGTTTTCCCGGCCTAATCCAATGAGTGAAACGCTGCTCAGACGTTGCGGCCGGATTTTTTTGAGTCGGGCCAAAGGGTGGGAAGCCGGCATGACGAGCACATGCGATAGGCGACGCAGTTCGGACCACTTGAAGTCTTGCGCGACGGTTTTGCCGTCGCCCGGAACGATCAAGAGATCGAGTTCATGCCTGGCCGCCAGCTCGGACATTTCGCGCGGTGAAAGATCACAAAGCTCGATCCGCACCCGCGGCGTGGCGGCTTGAAACCGCTCCAAGGCCGCGGGCATTATCCCTGCGGTCAAAGTCGGACCGTAACCGACCCGAAGCACCTCCGTCTGCTTTCCTCCTCGGACGCGCTCGACGGCGAGGGCGGCCCGCGCCAAGACCTCGCGGGCTTCCTCGTAAAACAGTTCGCCCGCATCGGTCAGCGTCGCGAAATTTCTTCCGCGTTTTATCAGCGTCACCCCGAGTTCATCTTCCAAATCCCGAACCTGACGGCTGAGCGCAGGCTGGGTGAGATGCAGGACGCCAGCCGCTTTCCGGAAGGTTCCGTGCGCGGCCACCGCGGTGAAGTAGCGCAGATGGCGTAGTTCCATGAATGAAGCGGGTGATAACAAAAAGTATGAGCCCCTCAAAAAACACGGCAATGGTCGAATCAGGCGAATCCAGATATTCTCAGGCGTTCCCGTTATTCATCAATCCAGACGACTGACGTTCAAGACAACGCCATGAAAATACCTGAAATCATTACCCGCTATATCGACGCCTCCAACCGCTTCGATGCAACCGCAGCCGCAGACTGTTTCTGCGCCGACGCCCACGTCCACGACGAGAATCAAGATCATCGCGGACAGGAATCCATCCGGGACTGGATCGTCGACTACACGCGAAAGTATCGGCCGCAAGCCGAGGTGCTGAGGACTGAGGGCAACGCGGATGAATGGCGGCTGACCGTTCACACCTCGGGGTCCTTTCCCGGCAGCCCGATCGACCTCGACTACGCCGTTATCCTGCGCGACGGCAAAATTTCGTCCCTTAAATTCTCCTCACCATGAACCCTCCGACATTTTCCATCGATCCCACTGAATTCAGTGGCAAACGGGTTTTCGTCACCGGCGGCACCAAGGGCGCCGGCGAGGCCATGATCCGCCGTTTCGCCGCGGGCGGCGCGCGCGTCGCCACCACGGCTCGCACCGCTCCCAAGGATTCCGATCTGCCGGGAGTCTTCGTTGCCGCCGACCTCAGCACCGCGGCCGGCGCGGCCAAGGCGGCGCAAGCG
>JBEVND010000128.1:0-3370 GCA_040508285.1 Rariglobus sp.
CGTGGCCTCCGCACACATCGACGTTAACCGCTCCGTAAGTTTGCAACGCGCGGGCGATCACGCGGGCGGCGGGGGAAAGGCCGAGTGTATCCAAATCCAACGACGGGTCGAGTTGCACGACGGCGCCTTCGGGAAGGCCTTCGGGCCAGCCGCCATCGGTCCAGCAAGCGGGCGGATGCACGAAGCGTTGCAGGGCCGAGCACTGCGTCGCGAAGGCGAGTTTGTGCGGGATAAATCCAGCCACGATGTCGTCATGCATGATCGTGCCGGCGAGAGCGGGAACGCCGGCGGCGCGGCTCGGGCCGTAGGGATGGATGCTTTCACCGTTGCGCGCGGCAAATTCCGAGCGGTCGAAAACACCGGTGCCGTCGGCGCGATACTTCATGCCGGAGTTGCATTCCCATTCGCCATCGGGACGGATACGCACGGCCCACATGTCCCAGATCCAGCCGTTTTTCCAATCGACCAAGGCAATGTGACTGTCGCTCTCGGGATCGGGACGGGCGCCGGGTGGAATCGGGATGAGCCCGGCTTCCGCGTCGACGCCAAAATCACGTCCGTGGCCCATTGGATGATCTGCGTGCAGGAACGACGTGCTGCGGGCGAAACAGCCCTTGCTCGCCGCGTGAAACCGCCGGTGAACGCGACGGCGTGGAGTGCTGTCGTTAACTTCGTAGATCGGGATGGTCCAGCGGTGAAGGTTCATCCAGAAACCGCGGTCGTCCTGCTTCGACATAAAATCGAGCATCGTGCGCGAGGCGGGATCGATGGCGGGATCGGGACCGATAGGCTTGTTCCAAAAACTGGTGTCGTGGAAAAAACGTTTCATGAGCGGATGAGAAATGACCGGTCGTTTAGCGGGTGGTCTGGGGCGGAGGCATTGCTCGCCAAATCGGGCCGTCGGGCATGAAAGGAAGCATGCTGGCGGCGGCCGTCGTCTTGCTGTCGGCCAGACGGAAAATGGGCAGGATGGGATTTCCTCGCGCGTCTTTTTCGTAAGTCACGCCTTCTTGTTCGAAGAGCACCATGGCGCTGAAGAGACCGCCCGGGCCTTCGGAGAAAACGATGTCGATGTCGTAAAACAGGCCGGCACGCAGCTCGATGCGGTTGCCGACGACAACACCGCCGCGGTTGGCCGTGATCCAGGATTTGCCTGTAAATTCATAGGAGTAAGTCGCCGAGGCGGGACGATCAGTCTTGAAGTCCGAGACCGTTTTGCCGCCGCCGTCGAGGGCGATTTTCCCGTCGATGCGCACCACCAGCAAGTCATCGCCGACGCCGACGAAGCGGTAAGCTCCCGTGGCAGGAGGACTGACTTTGCCGCGGTAGTGCGCGAGCCAGGCCTTGGGCTGAACTTCCTTTTCCACGCCGTAGGCTTTGGGGGCTTCGATGGCGGACATGACGGGCACGAAAATCTGCGTGGCGTAGAGCGTGGTGGGCGCCTGGAAAAACTTGTAGAGCGAACTGCCGGACCAACCTGATTTCACGAAGGCCGTGGTCTCCTTGGTGGAGAGCGCGAGCGGGCCGAGTTTTTCGAGATCGGGATTGGGTTTGCCGGTGCGGAATTGTTTCAGGTCGTAGAGTCGGCCGACGAGCGTGCCACCCGACTGCGCGTCTTTGAAACCGAACAAGGGCATGATGGGCGCCTTGAGATTGCCGATGCCGGCGCCGGCTCCTTGACCGTTGCCAGAGCCGCTCAAACCACCGACCGAAGACGGGCCGCCGGGACCGCCCGTGCTCATCGAAGGCAGGTCGGGAAGCGTGACGGACGAGGCGGCGGATTCCACCACGAGCCGTTTGTTCAACGTATCCAGATTGGGCTGGGTGTTGGACATTTTTACCGAGCGCTGGGTATCGGGTGCGCCACCGGGATTGCCGCCGCCCTGGAAGTTGGCCTTGCGCGCGGGTTGCACGGAACTCACGACCCAGACAGTGGCGCCACCGAGAATGAACACATGGACGATGATGCTGATCATCATCGAGCCCGCGCCGGCCCGTTTGAGATAGCGGGTGAAGGTCGTTTTAAAATTACTCATGAAGACGGTTTTTTGAAACTCAGAAGCCGTCGTCGACGGTGAAGGTGACGTTGTCCACGGAGGCGGAAGCGAGGGCGTTGAGCACGTCGATCGTCCGGTAATAAGGAGCCTTGGCGTCGCTGGAGATGGTGATCAGCAGCTTGGTCTTGGCGTTGTCGGCGTTTTCCTTGAGGCGCTTGAGCGTGTTGGAAAGGTTGGGCAACGTGGCGTCGTTGGGCGCGTCAAAGGGCGCGTCGTTGAGGAGCACCTGGCCGTTGGCCTCGATGCCGATGGTTTGTTCATCCGGCAGATCGACCGACGTGGCGGTGGCGATGCCGCCGGGGAGTTTGGTGTTGAGCTCGGCCTCGATCTTGATCGCCGCGGTGAGCGACATGAAGAAAACGAGGACGACGAACACCACGTCGATCATGGGTGCGATCTGAAAGCCGAGGTCGGGGCTGGCTTCGGGAGAACGTCTCTTGCGATGGCTCATGATGTTAACGAGGGGCGGCTGCGAAAGTGATGTCGGCTATGCCCGCGGAAGCCGCAGCGGCCATCGCGATGGAGATTTTCTCGGCGGGAACGAGCCGGTCGCCGCGGATGACGAGGCGGTAGTTGGCCGAGTGGCGTTTGCGCTCGGTGAGGACGGGCACGACGGAATCGAGCCGGTCGTAGCCGACATCCTCGAAGACGTAGGTCGCGCTTTGTTTCGCGGTGTCCCAACGCACGTTGATGATCGACTGGTCGCGGGCGCTTTCCTGTTTCGAGGCGTGGGGCGCCACGGGCAGGCTGATGGATTTGTCCACGCGGGCGACTTGAGTGGTGATGGAGCTCATGAAGAAAATGAGCAGCACCAGCAGCACGTCGATCATCGGTGCTATTTGGAATTCCGGCTCTTCGCCGTCTCCTGATCCTCCTCCGGCCATGGTGGTGGGGCGGGTTGAGGGTTAGGAAGTGACGGCGTGGGCGACGGCTTGCTTGCGCGGAGCCGCGGGCACAAACGCGTCGTTCTCCAAGCGGAGGCCCTGGAGGTATTCGTAGGGCAGGTGGTGGAAGATCGCGTTGATCTCGACTTGCAGATGGCGGAAGCCCGCAGCGATGCGATTGCGCATGACGTAGTAGAACGCGAACGCAGGGATGGCGACGACGAGGCCGCCGCCGGTGCACACGAGCACGTGGCCGATGGCTTCGGAGAGTTTGGACGGATCGCCGACGCCGGAGGAGCCGAGCGTATCGAAGGCCTGGATCATGCCGAACACCGTGCCGGTGAGGCCGACCATCGGCGTGATGACGCCGATGACGGAGAGGTAACTGATGCGGGCGTTGAAGATGCCGCGAACGCGTTCCGTTTCCTC
>JBEVND010000168.1:0-4137 GCA_040508285.1 Rariglobus sp.
ATCGCCAGTCGCACACTTTCAACCGGTGATGACGCGAGTATCCACAGGCCTGCCTGCGCCGCTGCGGCCGTCACGCCCGCTGCGATCCACGGGGCCACCGCTCGCCGGCCCAAGGCAGGCACGCCCAGCAACACCGCCAGTCCCATCATCGAAACCGGCGCCCAGCTGGTCGGCTCCAGATGGTAGATCGCATAAACGCCCGCCGCCGCGGCCAGAACGGCTCCGCTCATCTCGACGGACAACCCTGCCTCGCCCTTTTCATCGCGAACGAAAAACCGGCTCCACGCCGAAGCCAGCCAAGCCAGCGCGACGACAAAGGCCGCCGAGCTCACCGTCGCCAGCGACATCAACGCATTGGGCTCACCCGCATCGCGGAAGAAAAACGCCGTCGCAATCAGCGACACCAACAGCGCGCCAATCGAGAGCACGCGCGACTCCAGCTTCCGCGCACTCAGCGCCATCACCCACGCCTGCACCAACAACGCCAACGCCGTCGTTCGTCCATCAACGCTCTCGATCACGCCTAGCGTCAACGCACCCGCCGCCTTCGTCAGGAAAACCGCGCCTACTACATCGCGCTCCGTCTGCCGGTGACGCAACCACGCCAGCCCACCCAGCAACGCCGCAGCACCAAAGTAAAACTCCGCCAGATGCGCCCGATACAGCGTCAGCGCCGTGATCACGCCCAGCAACACCGCCAACGACGAATTGGTGCCTTGAAACCACCGCTCGCCGCCGTCGATTTTCTCAGACGTGCCTTTCTCCGCCGGCCAGTCGTGCAAGAAAAACAAGACCCCTGCGCTCACCAAAAACGCCCATGGCCACACCGCGGCCGGCGCCGGTCCCACCAGCCAGTTTCCATGTAGCACAAGCGCGTAGATGACATACGTCGCCGGCAGGGCGATGACCGCAGGCGCGTGCCAGCGCAGCCACCGCTTGAAACCGACCGACGCCACCGCCAACAGCAGCGCCGTGACCAGAGCGAACGCGTGCAGCCCACCGGAACGGGAAAACACCGCCGTCACATAACCAAAGCCCACCGCCATCGTCGCGATCGCCGGCGAGCGGCGTTTCAACGCCGCCGCCACGATCAGCCCGATCGCCGCCAGCTGCCACGACACTGCCGACGCAGCGCTCTCCAGCACTTTCACCGCCGGCAGCGCATAGCCCGCGAACGCGCAGAAATACAGCAACGCCAGTCCGCCCGAGAACACCACCGCGCCAAACCGCGCGATCTTGCGCTCCAGCCACAAACCGCCCGCCGCCACGCCGGCGCAGATGGTGAGGAGCTCCACAAATTTCACCCACGGCTGCGTATCCAGCGACACATACACGCCGAAAAAAACCACGCCGATCACCGCGAGCAACATGCCCACGCGTGTGGCCCACCAGGCGCCGAGACGCACTTCCTTGTTCTCGCCGTCATCCGGCGGCCAGAGCTGCAAACGCAGCAACCACGGCTTCCACGAGAATGCCGTGGATTCCGTTGGCGCAACCGGTGCCCACTTCGGAGCCGCCACGGGTTCGGGAAGAGCCGGCGGCACAACCGGAAGCGGCGGAGGCGATTTTTTCTCGACCACCTCCGGAACGATCGGCGCGCTCACCGGCACCACGGGCGGCTCCACCCGTGAAACCGGCGACCCTGCAGGAACGATCACCGGAGCACCCTCCGTCACCGGCCGGCTCACGAATGGCGTATCGTGTGCAATCACTAGCGGTGACGCTTCGGCCGCTGCACGCGCCTCCAACGCAGCGAGGCGTTTTTTGGCGTCGCCCAGATCGCCCTCGATCAAGCCGATGCGCCGCCTGAGCAAATCCAACTCTTGGTTCACGTTCATGGGCGATCGTCAGCGCTTTAAGCTTCGGGCAACGTCCACGAACCGGCGCCCGTTTGCAGCTTCTTCAGAGTCGCCAGCAAGTCGCGCATCTTCCGCTCCCCCAACCCTTGCGTCACTTGAGCCACCACGGCTTCGTAATGCGGACACACCTTGGCCCACAACTTCCGTCCGGCTGGCGTGAGCTTCACGCGATACACACGGCGATCGTCGGGATCGTCGGTGCGTTTTACCCATCCCGCTTTTTCCAAGCGGTCGAGCAGACCGGTCACGTTTGACCGGTCCACCACGAGCACGTCGCCCAGTTCGCGTTGGCTGATGCCCGCCTCTTTGTCGGCCAGCACACTCAGCACGTTATACTGCGCCGCGGTGAGCCCGTGCGGGCGAAACAACCGCTGACTTTCCCGTAGAAAAACATCCGCCGTTGCGAGGATCTCGCGCAGTAATTCGTAGCCTGTGGCCGTTTCCATGGCCGACAGTTGCGACACCTATCGTTGATATGTCAACCATTCAGTGGCCACGCCTTGAGGTCGCGTGCCAGCGCATTGAACCCCGGGAAATCATTTTCCAGTCGCCGCAGGTCCCGCGCGTGGCGCTTCACTTCCTCCAGCGCGATCTTGGTCTCATGGTAGAGATTGGGTCGCTCCGTGCCGTAGACGCGCTGCTTGAGTTCACGACGCGTGTAGGGCGTGTGCCCCGATTCCTGGCCGGCGATCCAGTTCTGTTCGTTCACGATGTCTTCGCGCCCGCACAGATACCACGCCTCGACTGCCGGCACCGCCACGCCCACCCCGCGCAACAACCGGTCGCGACCGTGCGCAGCCGGGAGTTTTTTGGTGGCCTGCCGGAAGATCGCCCGTAGCTGGCACATCCGGCAAAGCGGATGGTAATACTCCGGCGCGTCGTGCGCGTCCGTGTGCACCACCGAATCGTCGCTATCCACCACCACCACCAGCCCGTCCGCATCCGTGTTGAAATGCAGATGCCGAATGATCGACGGCAGGACCTGCGCCACCGAAGGCCAGCCGCGAGCGCGCAACGCAGGCTGGATTCGCTTAAACGGACGTCCCAGCACCGCCTCGACGAGCACGGCGATCGCAGCCTCATCGGCGGGCGACTCGCTCAAGAGCGCCAGTTTCAGCTGACGGTTGGCGGTGAGCGTTGTTTCGCCGCTCATTTGTCTTCCGGCACCCCGCCGATCACACCGGAAAACCACAGATCGCCCAGCGAGCCCGAGGACAAGGTTCCAGCCAAATCCGCACGTTGATCGAGGCGGGTAAAGCGGGCAGCCGCGCCATGCTTTTCGGTGATAACGACCTCCTCGGGATGATCGCGGAAGAGATCCAGCAGATACGGCGAATGCGTCGTCGCGATCACTTGCACCGGCTCCCGCTGGGATCCGGTTTCCTTGGGATAACTCAGCCGGTAGAGCGTATCTCGAATCTCGCGCAGCATCCGTGGATGCACCCCGCGATCAACCTCCTCGATACACACCACAGCGGGCGGCGTCGGATCAAAGGCGAGCGCCAGCATCGCCAGCGAGTAGAGCGTTCCCTGCGAAAGATTCTCCGCCGTGATTAACTCGTTCCCATCGATCAAGCGCAACCGCAACTCGACCGTGTGGTCGGGTCGCACGTTCAGATCGAGCTCGTCGTATTCAGGTAGCAGGCGCACCAACTCCGCTGTGAAACGCGCGTAGTCCTCCGGATGCGTTTCACGACGCGAAGCCAGCACCGCGGCGAGATTGCCGCCATTCGAGGCGAGCTCTGCCCCGTCCTTGAGCAAGGCCGGCGCCGCGATCGCGTAGTGGTCGAAAAGATAGCTGCGCGTGCTCAGCAACCGCGCCCGCAGGCCGGTCCAGTCATCCACGCCCTCCCCCGTCGTGAGCGGCACCACCTGCAACAAATCGCAAACCGAGTCCGACACACAGCTCAACACCGCCTCCAACCCATCGTGCGGCGCAGAAAACTTAAACGTAATCTCCGCGCCCTCAGCGCTACGCTCGGTCTCGATGGAGGTTTCCGCCAGCGGCAGTTTGGCCAGGGCGCGCAGACGCAGAATCGCCTGAATGAGACTGGTTTTCCCCGAACCGTTCGGGCCGATCACGAGATTGAACGGCGAAAGCGAAAGACTCGTGCTCCGCAAGGCCTTGAAATTCCGAAAAGCAACAGAAGCAATCACCCCACCTTCCTATCGCCTTCTCTCGGCACCGCCAGTCACAACCCTGTCCAACTATTAAATCCCGCAGCCGTCCCTACCTTTTTGCCGAAGGATTTAGAACAAAACGACCGGTTGGGCTCCG
>JBEVND010000218.1:0-3087 GCA_040508285.1 Rariglobus sp.
AGCCGAGCACGAGAAGGATCAACCCCAGTGCGATCATCACAAACACGCCGTTGCCTTCCTTGCCACGTCGGGGGCGGCTGAAGCGAAGGCTGTAAAGAATGCTGCGACCCACCAACCCGATCGCGAGAATGCCGAAGAGCACGGCAGTCAACCGCGTGTTGAGGCGCATGTCGCCATTGAGAATGTGGCTGAACTCATGGGCGACGACGGCCTGGAGTTCGTCGCGGTTCAGTTTTTCCAAGGTGCCGCGGGTCACTGCGACTACGGCGTCGCTGGTCGTGAGGCCGGCGGCAAAGGCGTTGATGGCCGTCTCGTCGTCGAGGACGTAGATAGCGGGCAACGGTAGGCCGGCAGCGATGGACATTTCCTCGACGACGTTGAGAAGCTGGCGCTCGCGAAACACGGTGGTCTGAAGCGAAACCTCGCGTGCTCCGACCATTTCGGCGACCGCGCGACCGCCGGCGCGGAGTTGCATCCACTTAAAGAGCGATGCGCAGCCGACCACCACCACGGTGACGACCATCACGCCCAGAAACAGCTGCGGATTCCACCAATTACCGGCGGTGTCGGCGAATTGATACTCGGCCTCGACGTTGCCTGAGGTCTCTGGGCGGCTTACGTAGCCGAGAAGCGCCATGGTCGCGAAATAGCCCACGACGATGATGCCAAGCACGGCGAGCACGAAGAGGGCGACGAGGCGCGTGGTGCGTTTCTTGGCGCGCGCCTGAGCTTCGAAGAAGTCCATGGAAGTTTAGATAAGGGTGCTAACTACGGGCAAAAAAGAGCAGGGACCACGCGACGGGTGACCGCCGCGCTCCCTGCGATGTTCGCTGGCCGGGGGATACTTCAGGTAAAGTTGACCTTGGGCGCGACGCGCTCGGTGGGATCTTCGATCTTGAAAAGTTCGGCGGGCTGGAAGCCAAGCGCACCAGCGAGGATGACGGTCGGGAAGGTTTCGCGCTTGGTGTTATAGTTCATGACGCTGTCGTTGTAGGCCTGACGGGCGAACGAGATCTTGTTCTCGGTCGAGGTGAGCTCCTCGGTGAGCTGCATCATGTTTTGGTTGGCCTTGAGGTCGGGGTAGGCTTCGGAGACGACCATGAGGCGGGAGAGGGCGCCCCCGAGACCGGCTTCAGCGGACATGAGACCGCGCATGGCGTTGGCATCGGACGGATTGGCGGCGGCGGATTGGGCGGCCGAGGCAGCAATGTTACGCGCCTTGATCACAGCTTCGAGCGTCTCGCGCTCGTGTTTGAGATAACCTTTGGCGGTTTCGACGAGGTTGGGGATGAGATCGTAGCGGCGTTTCAGCTGCACATCGATTTGCGCAAACGCGTTTTTGAAACGGTTACGCAACCCGACGAGACCATTGTAGATCCCGACGGCCCAGAGACCGAGAATAACCACGAAGAGAAGCAGGATGCCGAGAACGATAAGTGTGATCATGAGGATGGAGGGTTAAAGACGTGCCCAATGTGTAACGCGTCAAGGTCGGCGCGAGGCCGAACTACTTACAACACGATTGATTGTTTCCATGTCGGCGAGCAACTTCGAGCCTTCGCATGTCGCTCCGAACCCTGCTCGCCCTGTTGTTGTCTGCCACCGTTTTCATGCCGGTGGCGCGTGCCGCTGAACCGATGGTGCAAACAGCACCGCTGATCGCGCAGGCTGATGCGCCGGTATTGCCGGGCGGAGAACTGCGCTCGTTTGTCGCGGCGCGACGGGCGCTCGAGCTTGGTTTTCCCTCGGTGGCCGCGGAACTTTACACGCAGCTTCTCAATTCGCTGCGCACGGCCGGAGCCGAACGCGACGTGCTGGTGCTCGAACTCGTCACCGCGCGTCTCGACGAAGGCCGCACCGATGAGGCGGAAAAGGTGTTGCAGCAACACTCCGCCAATCTCACGCCGGCGTATCAACTACGCGCGGGCTTGATCGCTGCGCGCCGTAAACGTGTCGAAGCCGCCAAGTCCGCAGTGGCGTCCATCAAGGTCGAAGAGCTGTCGTCTTCCGACCGCGGCTGGTGGTATTTTCTGCAGGGACAAGTTGCGGACGCCGCCAGCGATTTCGCCAAGGCGCGCGACGGTTATCAACGCGCGGCAGATATCGCTGTGTCTGACTTGCAGCGCGCGCATTTCGCGCTGGCTCGCGAACGTGCCCGCCTGAACCTCGGCGAGGCGAGCGAGTCGCAGCTCAACAGCCTTCGTCAAAGCGTAGAACGTTACCAAGGAAAGAGCGTTGGTTACGCCTATGCGCGCCAATACGCGGCTCTGCTCGCGACGCGCGGACGCACAGCGGAGGCGGTGGATTTTCTAAACAAGCAACTCCAGGAATTGCCGGCCGCCGAACGTGCGGCACGTGATGATTTTCGTTTGCTGCTCGGCTTGGTTGCCGGCGCGCAGAGAACCGAAGGACGCGCCGCCCTCGAAGGGCTTTTGACCAGCGCGGGCGATGCGACGTTGCAACGGGTCGCGCTTCAGCTGCTCGCCCGTGATGCGGCGGATACCGTTTTTTATTCGCGCCTCAATGCGCTGATTAACGCGACGCCGGCGCATCCGATCCTGGCGAATATGCTGCTGGTCCGTGCGCAACTCGGATTGGCTGAAAAGCGAATCCTGCTCGTGGATCGGCCGGGCGTCACGGATTCGGTGGCGAGTATTAACCAAGCGCAAGCCGAGCAGGATGCGAAGACGCTGCTCACGCGCTTCCCTGGCTCTGAGTTGAAACCGGCGGCGCTCGGTTTGCTCGCCGATCTTTCCTGGGAGCTGCTACGTTATCGCACGGCGGCCGATTACGCGGCGCAGGCGAGGGCGGAGTTGCCCTACGGCGATGTGCGGGCCTCGCTCGGGGTTTTGGTGGCGGAGGCTTACTTCATTGCAGCAGATTTTCCTGCTGCGGATACCGCCTACGCGGCCGCTTTGAACGAAGTGCCGGCGGGCGTGTCACCCGGGCTTTTGATGGAGCAACGCGTTCTATCGAAGATCAACAGCGACCGGTTGGACGAGGCGGCGACGTTGCTTGATGGATACACGAAAAATGCACGTTTCGATGTGATCAACCGCTGGCAATCGGAGTGGGCGCTGGCGCGCG
>JBEVND010000295.1:0-10993 GCA_040508285.1 Rariglobus sp.
TAAGCCGAGCAGCCTGAGATTCCCGTAATCGCCGATTGGATACGTCCGCCAGTGAGGCTTTCCGCGACCGCCAAGGTGAGTGCCGGCTCTCGCATGCACAGGGTTTTCAATTCACGCGCGGCGGAGACAGGCATGGCGCGGAGCCTACTTTTTCTTTTTGGCGCGGCGAGCCTTTGCCAGAATCTTACGCAACCGCCAGCGGTGGCTCTTCGCCACGATGTAACCCACGCACTTCGGCGAGCCGCAGCGACAAGGATGTTCCTGCCAGTTGGAAACATCGAAACCGTAGTCAAACGTGAGCTCCTCGCCCTTCACGATGTCACGACGCGCCACGATCCAGATGTGCCCGCGCAGGTTCTGGCTCTCGCAGTTGGGCTCGCACGAATGATTGAGCAGACGCGCGGTGTTCCACGCCATGTGGCCGTCGAGGTCGTGGCGTTTGTTTACCTCAAAAATATACACGCAGCCGTCGCCGCCTTTTGCCGCGCGAGCGGCGCGTTCCTCGTCACGGCGATCGGACTCCGCCTTGGTGATGCGCTCGCCCTCATACTCGATGATGCGCGTGCCCGACGGAATGTCGCGTGAAGCGATCACGCCACGACCGTGGATGACCGAGCGACGCACCTTGGCCCAAGGCGACGTGGTGGCCGCGCGGCGTTTGAGTGCAGTCGTTTTCTTTTTCCCCGCGCGTTTCGTGGCGGTTTTTTTCACCGTGCTCATGCGCTCAGTTCCAGCCCCACGGGGCAATGATCGCTGCCCATGATTTCAGGAGAAATCCAGGCTCGCTTGAGGCGTGGCGTGAGCGCGGCCGACGTAAGGAAATAGTCGATACGCCAGCCGATGTTGCGAGGACGGGCACCGGCGCGATACGTCCACCATGAATAATGGCCGGGGCCTTTTTCGAAATGGCGGAACGTGTCCACAAAGCCCGCGCCCAAGAACGCGCGGAAGCCGTCGCGCTCTTCGTCACTAAAACCGGGGTTGCCCTCGTTTTCCTTGGGACGGGCGAGGTCGATGGGTTCATGCGCGACGTTAAGATCGCCGCATACGATCACGGGCTTGGCCTGCTCGAGCTTGCGCAGGTAGGCGAGAAAGTCGCGGTCCCACGACTGGCGGTAAGGCAGGCGGGCGAGTTCGTGCTGTGCGTTCGGCACGTAAACGTTGACCAGATAATAGTCCGCGAACTCGACGGTGATCACGCGTCCCTCCTGGTCATGGATTTCCGAGCCGATGCCGTAGAAAACATTGAGCGGCTGGTGGCGGGTAAAAACGGCGGTGCCGCTATACCCTTTTTTCACGGCCGCATTCCAAAACGCGGTGTAGCCCTTGGGCCATTCGATGTGTTGCACATCGCCGGGGTGGCACTTCGTCTCCTGCAAACAAATGACGTCGGGGCCATTGACCCCGAGATGATCGAGAAAGCCCTTTTGCAGCACGGCGCGCAGTCCGTTCACATTCCAGGAGACAAGTTTCATGAAGGGCAGACGCTCGACGGTTCGCGGCACGGTTTCAACCCTGAGGTTGCCAGCGGGCGATTGATCAGGCCATTTTGGCGGTTCCATGTCCGCGTTTACCCACATCCCGCTCGGTCAGCGTATTCCCGCCAGTTTGCACGGCGTCTCTGCCAGCCTGCCCACGATGCGCGACGTGATCGGCTACGAGGAGAAAGACCCGGAGGTCACCCGCCACATGACATCGGGCTACCCGCGCTTCGTGGTGCACCCTTTCTCCAAAAAAGCCGGCGCACACATCCTGCGGACGCTCGGCCTTGAGGGCCACGCGATCTGGCTCACCTCCTCGATCCGCGCCGCCGAACAACTTCGCGCGCACCTCGGCGATCCCGCCGCACTCCTGCCGGCCGAGACGCCGCTCACCGGCGTGACCTTCCCCGAAGACGCTGCGTTTTCGTCGCGCGCCAAGACCCTGCTTCAACACACCGGCATGTTCCTGTCCTCGCGTGAGGCCGAAGACTACCTGCTCCGCGTCGGCGAACTTCCCGCCGGCTCCGCCCAGGAAGAAAAAGGCTTCGACGGCTACGCGCCCGCCAACGTCAAAGGCCACGTCGCCCGGTTTTACCAACACGCGTCCACCAGCGACGTGTTCCTGGCCACGAGCGGCATGAACGCCATCGCCGCCGCCTTTCGCATCACCGCCGACCTGCAACGCCCGCGTGGTCGCACCCGCTGGCTGCAACTCGGCTGGCTCTACCTCGACACGATCGCGATTCTCCAAAAGTTCACCGACTCGCCCGCGAGCGATTACCTTTTTCAGAGCAACGTCTTCGACCTCGCCGCGCTCGAGAAACTCTTAGCCGAGCAAGGCAGCCAGATCGCCGGCCTCATTACCGAAGTCCCGACGAACCCGCTCATCCAGACGCCCGATCTCGCCGCGATTGCCGCGCTTTGCCGCCAGCACGGCGTGATCCTGATCGTCGATCCCACCATCGCTTCGCCGCTCAACATCGATGTGCTCCCGCACGCCGATATCGTTGCCAACTCCCTCACCAAATACACCGCCAGCGAGGGCGACGTGCTCCTCGGTGCGGTCGTGGTCAACCCACGTGGCGCCCACGCCGCCGAGTTCCGCGCCCGCCTGCCCGGCGCACTCGAGCCGGTTTACTCGCGCGACATTGCGCGCCTCGCCTCCCAGATCGGCGAGACCACGTCGGTGATGGCGCAGATCAACCGCACCGCGCCACTGGTCGTCGAATTCCTGCGCACTCACCCGCGCATCAAAGAACTCTACTGGTCGCTCCATCCCGCCTCCCGGGAAAACTACCTGAAAATCGCCCGCAGCCCCGACGCGATTGGCAGCATGATTTCCTTTGTGGTCGATATGCCCGTGGCGGATTTCTACGATCGCCTGCGCCTGCCCAAGGGCCCGAGCTTCGGCATGAAGAACACGCTCATCTGCCCGTTCATCTACCTTGCGCACTACGACCTCGTTACCAGTGACGAAGGCCGCGCCACGCTCGCGTCCGCCGGCCTGCACCCGGAACTGCTGCGCCTTTCCATCGGCTGCGAACCCGCCGAGGAAATCATCGCCGCTCTCGCCGAAGCCTTGGGCTGAGCGCCAACGCGCCGGTCACTCTTTCGGCGATGTCCGCCTCCTGCAAACTCGCGGTCAAAGCGCTCCCCAACGCCCCACGAAACGCAGTCGCCGGCTGGCTGGGTGACACGCTCAAAGTCAAAGTTCACGCACCCGCGCTCGAAGGCCGTGCCAACGAAGAATTGTGCGAATTCATCGCCCAAACCCTCGGCCTGCCCAAGCGGGCCGTGACCGTGGCGCTGGGCGACAAGTCCCGCCAGAAGCTGCTCAATATCGAGGGCCTCTCGCTCGACGAAGTGAAAGCCCGTCTCCTCTAGGCACGCACTGTTCGCGTCAACCGCGCGAAGCGCCAGGCGAGGAGCACGGCTGCGATGCCAAGGCCGAACGCGAGGCCTGTCCATACGCCCACCGCTCCCAAGCGGGTGTGGAGGCCGAGCACGTAGCCGCTGGGAATGGCCAGCAGCCAATACGCGATGAACGACAATACCGCAGGCACCCGCACGTCGGATAGTCCACGCAGCGAACCTGCGCCGATCACCTGCGCTCCATCGAATAGCTGAAAAATCGCCGCCACCACGAGCAGCTTTGCCGCAAGCGCGACTGTCTCGGAATCGGTCACAAACCAGCTCGCCAGCGCCGTGCCGCCCAACGTGAAACCGATGGCCGACATGCTCATGATGGCGAACGTCATGGCGACCGCACCGAAAGCGATTGAGCGCAACGCATGCTGGCGCCCTTCGCCCACGGCTTTGCCGATCCGCATGCCCACCGCCATCGAAAGCCCGAGCGGAAACATAAACATAAAACTCGCGCAGCTCAGCGCGATTTGGTGCGCGGCCAGTGCGGTCGCGCCGATCCAGCCCATCATCAGGGCCGCCGCCATGAAGGCGCCGACCTCAAACATCAGCATGATGGCCGCCGGCACACCGATGCGCAGCATCTCACGGAAACGCGCGCCGCTGAAGCCCGAGAACCACGTGCGCGGCCAGGCATTGCGAAACGATTCTTCGCGTCGCAACCACACGATGATCGCGAGCACCGGCACCGTGCGCGAGATGAGCGTCGCCCAGCCGGCTCCAGTCAGCCCCAGCGCGGGAGCACCGAGATTGCCGTAAATCAAAACCCAGTTGAGCCCGATGTTCAGCGCCACGCCGCCCAGCATGATGGCCATGGGAACCCAAGGCCGCCCGAGCGCTTCGGAAAACTGCCTGAACGCCTGAAACACCAAGGTGGGCAACAGCGACAACGCGATCAGCGTGTAAAACGGATTCACCGTCGCGATCACCTCGGGCGGCTGGCCGATGCGATTAAAACCGAGCGACAACCCGAGCATCACGCCCACCCCGACAAGTCCCGCCAACGTCGCGAGCAATACCCCATGCTTCAGCCACAAGGCGGCAGCCGCGTCGTTGCGCGCTCCGTGTTCACGCGCAGCAAACACCGCAACCGGCAACAGCAGGCCGATACCGATCACGAAAAACACATTGAACACCCCACCCGCAAAGGCCGATGCCGCCAAGGGCACCGTGCCAACGCGCCCGATCATGATGCTATCGGTCACGCCGATCAGCATTTGGCTGACCTGTCCGACGACGATCGGGAAAGCGAGGGCGAGCGTCGTGCGCGCTTCTTTAACGTGAGAATTCATTCAGAGCCGGACAGCGTGCCGGCCAACTCCCCGGAACGCACAGATAAAAACACCGAGCGGCTGCGCGGCGGTCGATTTGGGCCCTTCAAATAAAACCCGGGAGCGAGAGATGAGCGTGGCGACCTGCGATCACGTTCAGCGTTGCAAGGCCCCGACGTCGTGTCGGGGCGGAGCGACTTGCGCAGGCCAAAAGACTTCCTCGGCTTCAGGCAAAGTGAGGCCTTACAAAAACTGTCGGAGATCAGTTTCTCAGCTCGCTGCGGAAGATCACCATGTCCTGCAGACCTTGGCGCTGCGCGCTGTTGTTCGCCAAGGGAACACTGATTGTGAACGTCTGCGTGCGGCCGGTGAGCACGCGTCCGGACGGATCCAAGAAGGAAAGCGTCGCGACGTGATCGCCGGGAGGAAGCTGGAGCGCGCCGAAGCTCAGGTAGCGCGGAAGGTTGTTCCACGAGCGCACGTCGGCCTCGGTCTGGGTGGCGGCGCTGGTAAATTTGCTGATCAAGCCCACGGCGGCGAGACCGAGCGCAAGGTTGCCGCTGTCCTTGCCGGTGCCGAATGCAGCCGTGCCGAGCGCACCGGCCAAGGCGACGTCGCCGATCGTGTCGGAGCGTTGTTTAAACACGGCTTTGTTGCCGAGAATGTGGTCCATGACGCGACCGCCACGCGTGGTGGCCTGCCAGGAAACGTCGTCGTAGGGTGGCAGCGAAACCGTGTTGCCATTGACCTCAAGACGGGCAGCCGCGACGGGCGACGCATCGACGGTGAATTTAAGAAGTTCGCCGTATTCACCTGCTGCATACTTGAGCGGGCCGGGGCCGTATTCGACGAAGACAAGCACGTTGGCCTTGGTGTCGTAATCCGGTAGCGAGGCACGGCCTTGGGCCTGGGCGCTTGAGCGGGCGCGGGCGAGTGCGTCGGAGCCGTCGCCGGCGAGCTTGCGCGTCACGAAGCCATCAAGGTAGTCGAGGAGCACCCAGTCGCCACTGTAGGTTTTGTTCTCGGTATCGCTGTCGATGAACTGGCCGCTGCGGAAAAGCGCCCGGGCGTTGTCGGGTTCACCAGCGCGCCAGTAAAGGATGCCGCGGTAGTAGTTGCCCATGATGCGCTCGTAGGGCTCGCCAGCGAAGGGCTTGGTTTCTTCGCGGCCGAAGAGCTTGCGCGATTTGGCGGCATCGGAGCTTGGCGCGAGCGCGGCGGCGGTGCGGCTTTGGGCGTCTTCGAGATTCGTGGTGGCTTCCTCGGTCATCCCACGCCGAAGGGCGGCGGCGGCGATGCGATATTCCCACAGGGCCTTGTCGCGGTCGGCAGCGACGGCGAGGTTGGCTTTGCCGTCCACCACGGCGTCACCGGTGTAAGGCACAAACGTGCGCGGCGTGGTCGAGCATCCCGAGAAGACTGCAGTCAGCGCGAGTAGGCAGAGGGGAAAAGTGGAGCGACGAAACACGATGGAAAACAAGGAGAGTCGGATTTTAACGCAAGGGAGCGAAGAGAGGAGACGTTGCGCAACGGCGTGACTCAAAACAAACAACAACGCCGCGCGTGTGGCAAACACGGCGGCGTCGGGATTTATCCGAATCGCGGGCAGGGCTTACTCGGTGGTGAGGGTGATGTCTTCCATCAGCGCGAGGGCGGTGGCCTCGGCGATGTCACTCACCTCGAATTTACGCGCAACGCGGCCGGCAACCTTGTCTTTGCCGATCACGTCGGTGGCGCTGGCCTGACCAATGATGGCGGAGTCGCTCAGGCGGATCGCGGTGGCCTGAATGTCGGGAACGGATTGGAAGGAATCGCCCGAGATGTTGGTCGCCCTGACCGAGCGGCTGGAGACGAGAATCTCGACGACGACATCGGCGACTTTGGCGAGCGCTTCGCGGTCCTTGCGGGCGGCTTCATTGGTTGCAGTCGTGAAATGATCGAGCGGGCGATCAGCGATGAGCGAGGCACCGACTTTCTGGTCGGCGAGCTTGGCACCACCGGCGCGGAGCGGGCGGCCAAAGAGGCGCTCGATGTCACGCACGGTCTGCTTGTCGACGAGCGTGCCGTTGGTCTTGGGACTGTAGGTGTAGGTGTTTTCGGCGGTGACCTTGGTGCCTTTGCCCTCGGCCCAGCCCTTGCCGGGAGCGCGGGATTCGCCGGTGCTCGAGTTGCCGATGTTTACGTTGACCTGCGTCTCGGAATTACCACCGGCGGGCGCGGCGGATTTCGGGGCGTTGGGGTCTACCTCGAAGGAAGATTTGCCTTCGCCGATAATGCTTTCGGTGCGCTCCTTGCGGCCGGTGACGCGGATGCCTGACGTTTCGTCAACCAGTTCGCGGTTCACGTAGATGAGGTAGCGCGGCTTGTCCTTGGCGACGGTGGCGCGGAAGGCATCCACGACCTGCTTGGCCTTATCGGGCGTGACGAGCGAATCGGCCGAGCCGTAGAGCTGTTGACCGGAAGCGTTGGCTTTACCGCCATCCACCGGCGCAGGCTGCGGACGGGCGCCCGCTTCGTGGATGGGAACAGGCGGCTCGGGAGGCGGAGGCTGCGGCGCGGCGTTGTCGTGCTTCTTTTGTGCGAGGAGCGCGGCGGGGGACGCGGCAAGTGCCAGCGTGAGCGCGAGGACGGAAAACGTGCGGGTGTTCATAGCGGGTTAAGAGAAGGGGTGGGCCGCCGGTTACGCGGGTCTGACGAAGCGGCTTGTAACCGGCGATTGGATACGTGGCTAAAAGCTGGCTTAGCGGGCCTGACGAACGCGGATCGTGTAGTTGCGAGCCTGGGCGTTCATCGACTTGAAGTTGACGGCTTCGGTCGTGTTTTCGCCCAGGATGAGGGTCTGCCAGGGAGTTTCATCGCCGGTGGAGAAGTTCTGCTCGTCTTTGAAGACGCAGGAGACCTGGACCTGGATACGGCGATTTTCGCGGTTCTTGATGTTGGCGACGACCTCGAGGCGGCCGTCGTCGTTGATGCGCTGCTGGATGCCGGTGCTGGTCACGGAATACTGCACCTTTTTGTCCATCAGGACGAACCGCTCGGAGTTTTCGAGGGTGTATTTGGTGGTGTCCTTGGCGACATAGGGGCCGTGGGAACAGCCAGCGAAAAACATGAGCGCAGCGAGGCCGGCAAGGGAGAGTAGGGTCTTTTTCATGAGGGTTTGAGACATCAGACGTTGAGAGCGGAAAGGAGGGGCACCGAAGAAAAGGGCCGCCGTTTCGGGCAGCCCTGGTTCACGGTTTATCAACGGTAGGCAGCGTCTTCGAGGCCCTGCTTTTTGATTTCGGCAGAGTCTTCCCAGACGATCTCGCTCGTGGCGGCATCGATCAGCTGGAAGCTGTAGAGGATGTAGTCGCTCAAACCTTGGCTGGTGCGAGCGGACATGCCCTGAAGTTTACCAGTGAGGAAGTAGTCGGCGCCTTTGAACTGCACGACATTCGGGTCCTGCGAGGCGGTGACGAGGCCGTCCTGCTTGAGCTGCTGTTCGCGCTCGAGGGCACGCATGTTTTCGCGAGCGAGGAAGCGCACGCGGCCAGCGGCCTTGGAGTTGAGCTGGGTGCGGATACGCGTGAGGAAGATGTCCTTGTTGATCGGGAAGCGCGTCTCGTTGACCACCGGTTCGAGGACCACGCGGGGCGTGTTTCGGGCGTTGGTGATCTCGGGAATACCGAGGATGCTGCGCGCCATCTTGTCGGTCACGGTCACGAGATCTTGCGACTCGATGCCGGTGCCGGCGACGAAGCCACGCTCATCGGCCTTCATCTCGGTAACGGGAACACCCGAGGGGTTGTTGACGCCACGATTGGCGCAACCGGCAAGAAGAGCGATCGCGCCTGCGCCAGCCAGAACAGCGAGTTTACGATAGGTGGGAGTATTCATGATTTTGGTAGGAAGCAGAAAAGGGAAATGACGCCTAAACAAACGCCGCGCCTCGAAACGGGGCGCGGCGGTCAGGCGGCAAACAGGTTCATCAACGGCCGAACATCGAGTTCGCGTTGCTCATCGGCGTGGACGAGTTGCCGTAGTAGTTGTTGATAATCGTGATTTGTTGCGGCTGCGCGACCGGCGTGGTCACGACAACCGGCTGAGCCTGGCGATAATACGCGTAGGGCGTATAACCACCGCGCATCGGCTGGCGATACACCGACGGCTCCGTCAGACGGCCCAAAAGATAACCTGAGCCGGCGCCGATGGCCGCACCCTGCCAGGCGCGACGACCGTTGTTGTGACCGATGATCGCTCCCGCCACCCCGCCTAAAAGCGTGGTAGTCGCGGTGCGGCTGGGACGGGCCCAACTGGGAGTAGGCTGGTAAGTCGCCGGCGCGTAATTAGGTCCGGAAGTGTAATAATAGCCGGGAGCCGCACCCGTGTTGTAATAAGGAGAGGGCGCTTCGCGACGGGACTGGGCAAACGCGCTGCCGAGCAAACCGCCTGCTACCGCGCCAATGACCGCGCCTTCGGTGCCGTTGTTACGCGAGCCGGTGTTGTTGCCGATGACACCACCTGCCACCGCGCCGAGAGCAGCGCCACCCACCGTGGAGGGCGTGAATAGCTGGGCTTGGGCAGGCACCGCCGCCGCAACCACCAGCGCAAGGAGGGAAATCGTGGTTTTCATAGAGAATCCGTTCCTTGTTTAGGACACCGTTCAGGCCCCAGAGTTGCAAGAATGTTGTTCCTACAACGGACGCCCGCGTTTGTATCCACGGTCCAACGAGAAATGTCGCTTTGCAAACCTCTTGGCCTCCCCCATGCTTCGCCCCACCCCTTTTGTAACGGCATGAAAAATTCACGCTCCCTTCGTCTGGTTCTTTCCCGCGGCTTGCTTGGCTCGGCGCTCCTCGCGTCGCCTGTTTTCGCCCTCAGCAGCGCTGAACTCGACTCGCTCCGCACCAAGGCCGATCGGGGCAATGCCATCGCCCAATATAACCTCGGCCTCGCCTACGCCGATCGCCGCGAATCCATCTACGATCCCGCGCAAGCCTACGCCTGGCTTAGCGTCGCCGCCACCAATGGCACCAACGGCAAAGCCCTTTCCGAGCTCACCAGCCTCCTCACTCCGGCCCAGCTCGCTGAAGGCAAAAAACGCTTCGCCGCGCTCAACGCCAGCGCTGTGAGCCCCATCAGCGCCCCCGCTTCTCCGATTGCGACGGCCGAACCAATTTCGACGATCACCGCGACGCCGGTCGCCGCCTCCGCCGCCGCCGCCGCGGACGCAGAGCCCGACCAGAAAAAGCTCAGCGCCGAACTTTCCGCCGCTTGGAAGGAAAACGAGCTCCTGAAATCCGGCCTCAACGCGCAACTCGCCGACGCCAACAAACGCGTTGCTATCGCCGAAGCCGCTCTCGCCAGCAAAGACCGCCAGATCGCCTCGCTCCAAACGCGCCTCACGGACGCCACCAACGCGACTGCCGCCGCCCCCGTCGGCATCAGCGCCGAGCTCGCTTCCCTGCGCAACGAACGCGACCAGCTTCAAACCGTCGCCGCCAACGCCACCACGGAACTCACCGCGTTGCGCGCCACCCAGGAAAAAGCGGTCGCCGATCAAGCCTCGCTTCGCGCCCAACTCAACCGCGCCAACACCGAGCTTGCCGCCGCCCAACGCGCCCAAGCCCTCGTCGAATCCGAAGCCGCCAGCCTCAAGGCCGCGGCCGACCGTGCGAGTGCCGAACGCCTCGCCGTCGCCGCCCAGCTCGAAAACGCCACCGCCGAGCTTGAGAAGGCCAAATCCGCTCCCGCGCCCGTCGCTGCACCCGAGGTCATTTCCTCCACGGGTCTCGCCACGCTGAAAGCCGATCGCGACCGCCTTGCTGAATCCGTCAAAACCCTGACCGAAGAACGCGACGCCCTCACCGCGCAACTCGCCGCCGCGAAGGCCGTTCTCCCTGATGCGACCGCGCCCGCCGTGGTCACCGCGCCGATTCCCGCCGTCCCCACGCCGCCCGTCGCACCGGACAACGACTCCGCCGCCCGCATCGCCGACCTCGAGAAGTCCAAGCTCGAAACCGACACCAAACTCGAAGCCGCCCTCCGCTCTTTCACGCTTCAACAGGCCGAAATCGAGCGCCTCCAAAAAGCCCTCGCCAGCATCGACGAAGAACGCGCCCGCACCCTCACCAAACTCGAAAACGCCACGGCCGAACTCGTTTCGTTGCGCCCTCAAGCCAACTCCGCCGCGACCGTTTCAGCCGAAGCCGAGACGCTCCGCACCCAGCTCGCCGAAGCCCGCCAAACGGTTTCTGAACAAGCTGCCGCGCTGAATACTGCCAACCAAAACCTTGCCGACGCCCGCAAAACCGTCGACACCGCGACCACCGATCTCGT
>JBEVND010000240.1:0-8326 GCA_040508285.1 Rariglobus sp.
TCTGCGCTGCGAATCGTGATCGACAAAAAACCAGTTGGTCCGGCCCGCGGTTAAAGTCATCGCAAAGGCGTCACCCCACGCCCCGATGTGTCCGCGCCCCCGGATCGTCCCCCGCTCCTGCGTCGATCGATCCGCATGCACAGACTCATGCGACAAGGATGCGCCGTGACCCTGTATCGAAGCGACAACCCCCAACCCAATGAACCCCTCGCTCAAAAAATGTCTGCTCCTGCCCCTGACGCTCGGCGCGTTAGTCGGGTTAACCGCCCCCAGCCAAGCCGCCGATTGGTATCTCCAGGCCAATCACGGTCTCGCGCAAAACTGGTCGACCGAATCTGCGTGGTGGTCCCAGCCCAAGACCGGCGGCACCAATCCCGCCGCGATCACCAGTGCCGATAATTTCTATATCAACGGTTACGCCCTGCGCACGCCCGAGACAGGCACGCCTTCGACGTTCGCCGGTGGCGCGCTCGTCCTCAACGGCGGCTCCATTCTCATCAAACAAACCGGAACGAGTTCGTTGACCATCCCTGCGTTGCTCTCCAAAGGCGGCGCGTCGCGCACCATCACCAACGGCAACAGCGGTATCCGCCCCGTAAACATCGGGCACTTCCACACCACCCGCTCCGAGGCCACCGCCTTCAGCACGGGCGGGGCCACCCGCGGTCTCGACCTCAACATCACCACGCTTTCCGGTGATGGAGACCTGAACTTCATCGGAGGCGGCCCGGTCGACCTCGGTGTCGCCAACGGCTCCGACTTTTACGGCACGCTCTACGTGACCGCCGGCACCACCGTCACGATCACCGATAATTCGGCGCTCAACGGTTCCCTCATCGTCGACTCCACCGGCAAGATCAACCTGGGCGCCAACCTCACCGTGACCAGCGCGGTCATCGGCGGTGTCATCAACGGCACCGACGGCCTCTGGGGCCTGCGCCGTTCCGGCACCACGCTTGCCTCGAACACCACCTACACCATCGCACAGTTACAGACGCTGTTTCCCGCGACCTTCGTCGGTGGGACCGGCAGCATCACCGTCACGCAGCCCGCGCTCTCCGTCGATGTGGCCAACATCGTGGACAACGTCGGCATCGGCCAGCTCGGCGTGAACCTTGGCGCCGGCAAATTCTGGACGTCCACCGCGCCCAACTACCGCACGGATCTCCAAAAGCTCAAGGTCGGCATGGTCCGCACCTCCGTGTATCCGGAAAAAGGATTCAGTCTCCAGGACATGGACATCCGCGTCGCCCAGATCCTCAACGCCGGCTCGGTCCCGCTCTTCGTCGGTCCGATCACCAAGCCGAATCCGCCCTTCAGCACCAAGCAACAGCACCAGCACGACAACTTCCTCGACCTGAGCGGAAACATCGGCTCCGGCACCATGGCGACCAACATCGCCTTCCTCGTCCAGCGCTACAAGGCCCCTCCCTACAACCTCACCACGCAATATTGGGAAGTGGGCAACGAGCCCGATATCTCCATCGATTACCAGGTCGCCAGCCCGCAGGAATACATCGACATCTACCAGAGCATTCACAACCAGCTCATCACCTCGGGCGTGCGCGCCAACGTGAAGCTCTGCGGCCCCGTCGTGGCTTTTGAATACGGTTTCGCCGCCAACGGAAACCGCACCGACAACATCCTCAACGCCTTCTTCGCCCAGCTCGCCACGCCGCTCAACGGCTACCAGCAGGTCGATATCCTTACCCGCCATCTCTACGCCGAGATCTACGATTGGGAAACCAACGCTCCCGATCCCGTGGAGAACGAATACAACATCCTCAACCATCCGTGCGAACAGGTCTCCTTCACCCATGCCCGCATCCAACCCTGGACCTACCGCGGCGAGGGTGCCATCCAGGCCAAGCTCGATGAGTTCGGATTCCCCGACAACGTCGGCACCGGCATCACCGAGTTCAACGTCCCGCTGCAGTTCCGTTTCACCATCACGCAGGGTCTCTGGTTTCTCACCTACGATCACTTCGCGCTCTACAATCCGCGCAACGTGCTCAGCAGCGGTTTTGCCTACGACATGACCGGCCACCCGATGAGCTACTACAATGGCGGCGCCCCGAGCTTCCCCTACTGGGCCACCTACATCCACAATCACCTCACCGGAAACGATATTCTCGAGCAGCACAGCAGCGATCCGCACTTGCTCGTCACCGCGACCAAGGACGAGCGCTACGTCTACGTGCAGGTGCTCAATCGCAACGACGCGCCCATCACCGCAAGCCTCGACATCCTCAACGCCCCGGTCGCCGGCGCCACCAAGGCCGAGTTGTTCGAGCTGACCGCGACCGCCCTACCCGATGTGGCCGTATCCACGTCCCTCGGACAAAGTTTCAACTACACGTTCCCGGCCATGACCACGCGGGTGTTCCGCTACCTGCGCAGTGACGCCGCTCCGATCGTGCCGCCGCCCGCCGCGCCGGCCAACGTCCTCCTCGACACCTCTTTCGACACCGCGCCGACCGGCATGGTCACGCACAACACCGGCTCGTTCGTTCCCGGCGTCGTCAGCGGCGATCTGAAGCTCACGCACAACTCCGCCAACCTGACGACCGCCGTGGTCTTCGCCGGCCAGCCGCTCGCGACTTCACAGAAGCGCATGCAGGCCCGCTACGGCTATCGCATCAACTCCGGCCACGCGGGCTCGGGCTTCGTCTTCGCCGCCTACTCGTCCGCTCCCGGCCAGCACGGCGGCGGTCTCGCCGGCCTCGGCATTTATCAGCAACCGAACGTCCTCTTCGGCGTGAAAATCCAGGACAAGGGCGCCGAGCCCGACCTCATCGCAATCACGCCCGCGCCGGTGACGGCCAAGGTCGACGGCCTGGTTTCCCAACCCTTGCCCGCCTACCCCTACGGCTACGCCATGGATATGTTTGTGGTGGTGGATTACGATGGCGATGCCGGCACGGTTCGCGCCCGCCTCTACGAAGGCACCAGCGACGCCGGCCCGCTCAAGGCCGATCTCACCAACCGTCTTGGCAATCCCGGCACGTTGCCCGCCGGCACGGTGTTTGGCTTCACGTCGTCCACCGCGAGTTTCTCGCAAATCAACCTGATTCAAAACCTGAAGATCACCACCGACAACGGTGCCGCGCTCACCGCCGGCACGCCGTTTACGATGCAGTCGTGGACCGCCGCGCCCTGGAACGCCACCGCCGGCGCGACGTCGTTCTCCGCGAGCTTCAGCCCCGACGGCGTTCCCGTCACATTGACCTTCGGTTCGCCCAAGACCGGCGTGAACGTCACGGTGCCCGCCTCGCCGAACTTCACCGGCGCGGTAAACTCCGTCTTCGGTTTCGAATCGTCCGGCTTCGGCGTCAGCACGCCGACCAATGTCGGTCGGTTTGACCGCGGCGAAAGTTTCACCCTTCAGGCCAACCACGCCTTCGCCCTCCAGCAAATCAGCTGGATCGAATGGACCGGCGACGAGCAGGTCCACGTGCAATGGACCCAGGGTGGCGCCACCCAACAACAGGTGTTCACCATCAACGCCGCGTTGTTTAACTTCACCGGTGTGCAGGCCGACGCCAACACGCCCGTCGTGTTCACCAACGTCAGTCCGTCCACCGCGAATCTCTCCGGACGCCTGCGCGTGAAACACGTGGTGGCGGCGTTGCTCAATTAAGCCGGACGCAGATCCACCGTCATCGTCCGCCGATAACGTGATCTCGCCCGCCTGAAACCAAGGAGAGGACGGTCCACGCCGTCCTCTCCTTTATTCTCCCCAAAAACATCCCCTGTTTCGCATGAAATCCCCCGCATCCTTTCTTCGATTCACCGCCGTTGCCGCGCTGCTCGGCCTGATCGCGCCTCCCTTTGCGCAAGCGGTCGAACCTGTCCGCGTCGTCGCCACCGGCGGACGCATCGCCAACACGTTTTACGCACCCGCCGCTGCCAACACCGCCTTCCGTCATCGCACCCCGCACAAGCTCGGCGGCCCCGTCGCCGAGATGCAGATCGGCTTCATGGATTGGATGTATCCTTACGAAGCCGAAACGCCCAACGACACCAACGACGTCACCATCAGCCACGCCTGGCTCGAACGCGCCTCCACCGGCCAGCGCGTGCCGCTCACGTTCTCCGGCTCGCGCACGCTTGTGCTGCCGATGAACTCCACCACGCCTTACTGGCTCTCCGATCCCGTGCCGTCCTCCGCCTGGACCGGTGCCGCGCCCGCCCGTGACGAGATCTTCTGGCTGCACGTCCGCGGATCCATTCCCACCGGCGGCAAACTTCCCACCGGCACGCCTTCGACCTATTCGGGCGCAAAGTTTGTCGTCTATCCTCCGGCCAACGATCCCGGCACTTTCGACACCGCCGGCGCCGTTCCCGCCATTGCCGGGGCGTCCACCCGCACCGCCGGTCTGCCGGTGATCTTTCTCGGACGCTACACCACTCCCGGTCATCTCTCCGTGATCGGCATCGGCGACAGCATTCTCGATGGCACCGGCGACCCCACCAACCCGGTCCCCGTGGTGTCCGGCTACGGGTTTTTCAATCGTGCCGCCGTCGACTCCAGCGGTGCCAACACCATCGCCACGTTCAATCTCACGCGCCACGGCCAAAGCGCCGCCAACTTCACCAACCCGAGCCGGCAAAAGCGCCAGAAGCACTTCCTCCCGTTCGCCAATGTAGTGGTTGAAGAATACGGCACCAACGACCTCGGCTCCGGCGGCACCGGCAGCGATTCCGCCATCCTCACCCGCACCGAAGCGATCTGGACGATGGCCCGCGATGCCGGCGTGCAAAAAATCATCCGCACCAAACTCATGCCGCGCACCGCCAGCACCGACGCCTGGGCCACGCTCGCCAGCCAGACGCCCAACACCGGCTGGGGCGCAGGCGCCAAACGCGACCTCATCAACACCGGTTTCGCCAACGCCCTCACCGCCGGCAAAATTGACATCCTCCTCGACACCAACGCCGTCATCGCCGCGCCCTCGGACTCCACCCGCTGGCTCACCAACGGCACCGCCAAATACACCACCACCGACGGCACCCACGTCTCTCCCGCCGGCAACGCCCTCCTCGCCGTTCCCCTGCGCGCCGCCCTGCTCTCGCTCACTGTCGACGACACGACCACGCCTCCCGCCGAGATCATCGTCGACAATCTCGATCCCGCCCCGCGCTTCACCGCATCGTCCGATTGGTTCACCGCCTCCGCCAGCGGCCAATACGGCACCAACCACCTCGACGACGGCGACACCGGCAAAGGCACCAAAACCGCCCTCTTCACTCCGACGTTCCCCGCCACGAGCACCTACCTCGTTTCCGTCAACTGGACGCCCGCCCCCGACCGCGCCAGCAACACTCCCATCGACGTGCTTCACGCGGGCGGCATCGCCCCGTTCACCGTCAGTCAAAAAACAGGCGGCGCCTGGCATCCCCTCGGCGTGTTCACCTTCGGCCCCGGCGGGTCCCACGGCGTGTTCATCGACAACACCGCCACCGACGGACGCGTCATCGTCGACGCCGTCAAATTCACGCCCGTCACCGTCGGTGCCCCCGGAACTCCGTTCACGCTTCAGTCATGGACGTCCGCCCCGTGGAATGCCCTCAACGGCGGCACCACGTTCTCCGCCGGTTTCACACCCGATGGAACGCCTGTCACCCTCACCTTCGCCAATCCTAAAACCGGCGTGACCGTCACCACGCCGTCCGCCCCCGATGCCACCAGCGCCGCCACTTCGTTTTTTGGCTTCGAAGGCACCGGCTTCGGCGTAGGCAACACCAACCTCGGTCGTTTCGACCGCGGTGAAAGTTTCACCCTCCAGGCCAGCCACGCCTTCGCCCTCCAAAAGATCCACTTCTGGGAATGGACCGGCGACGAGGTGATCCACGTCAAATGGACCCAGGGCGGAGTGACGCTTCAGCAAATCTTCCCCATCAACGCCGCGCTCTACGCATTCAGTGGCGTAAACGCCGATGCCAACACGCCGGTCACCATCACCAACGTCAGCCCGCTCGGCGCGCACCTCACCGGACGCCTGCGTATCAACAATGTGGTGACGGCGTTGCTGAACTGACCTCAGGCTGGCCAGCCCTTGAAACCGCCCTTGAGGCTGCGCAATGACTGAAACCCATGGCGCTCGCGCAACGGTGCGAGCGCCTTCAGGCTACGCACCCCGCCCGCGCAAAAGACCACCGTCTCGCGTTGCGGATCGAGCGACGCCAGCGCATCCCCCGCGGCGCCCGAACCGAGTTGCCCGAGAGGCACGTGCACCGACGGCTGAATCGCCCCGAGCGCGCGTTCCCAGTCCTCGCGCACATCGATCAATTGCACTCCAGCCAGCGCGCCGCGCAGTTCGGCGGCTTCAATTTCGTTGGACGCAAGCTTGGCCGGCACCGCGCACGTCTCGCCGTAACCTTCCGGCGGCAACTCGGTGATCGCACGACTCTCCGGATCCGCCGCAAACCGCAGCGTGCGCGAGGTCATCGTGAGCGAGTTCCATAACAGCAACCGTCCCGAAAGCGGCTCGCCGATGCCCGTGAGCACCTTGATCGCCTCGGTCGCCTGAATTGTCCCGATCAGGCCGGGCAACACGCCGAGCACGCCCGCCTCCGAACAATTCGGCACCGTCCCCGCCGCCGGTGGCTCGGGAAACAGGCAGCGATACGTCGGCCCGCCTTTGAAATTGAAGACGCTCGCCTGCCCCTCGAAGCCCTGAATCGCGCCATAAACCAGCGGCTTCCCCGCCAGCACGCAGGCATCGTTCACGAGATAGCGCGTCGCGAAGTTGTCGGAACCATCGACCACCACGTCATGCGCGCGAATCAGCTCCAGCGCATTGTCACGATTCAGCCGTCCGACCACCGGCACGATCTCGATCAACGAATTCAACGCCCGCAAACGCCGCGCCGCCGCCTCGGCCTTGGGCTGGCCCACGTCATCGGTCGTGAACAAAACCTGTCGTTGAAGATTCGATACATCGACCACATCGGCATCGATCACCGTGAGCTTCCCGACTCCCGCCGCCGCGAGATAGAGCAAAATCGGGCAACCGAGCCCGCCCGCGCCGATCACCAGCACACGCGCAGCCTGCAACTTCGTCTGTGCCTCGGGACCGAAACCCGAAAGCGACAAGTGACGTTGATAACGGGCGATTTCGTCAGGCGTGAACGACATCGTTGGAACGGGCGGTTTGTTGTCCGTCATAGGTCGCATCCCAATCCTTCCACACGGCTTCGTAACCGTTGGCTTTGAGGAACGCCGCGACCTCCGCTGGCGAACGTTCGTCGCTGATTTGGAATTGTTCGAGCGACTCCGGCTCGCTCGCGTAACCACCGGGATTTGTCTTCGAACCTGCGCTCATCGATGTGAAGCCGAGTTTGAACGCGTTGTTGCGGAAATGCGGACTTTCCCGAGTCGAGAGCGACAGCTCGACCTCCTGGCTGAACAACCGAAACGCACACACGGCCTGGATGAGATCACGCTCGTTGAACGGCGTGACCGGAATGTCGTTGCCCTCGTGCGGACGCAGGCGCGGGAACGCGATGCTGTAGCGCGTGCGCCAGTAGTTCTTCTCCATGTAGTGGAGGTGCAGCCCCACAAACCACGACTCCGCGCGCCAGTCCGACAAACCGTAGAGGGCGCCGAGCCCGATCTTCTTCACGCCGGCGCCGCCGAGGCGGTCGGGCGTGGCGAGGCGGTATTCCATGTCAGCCTTCGGCCCCTTCAGGTGATGCTTCGGATACGCCACCGGATCGTAGGTCTCCTGATAAACCAGCACCGCGCTCAAACCATCGGCCGTGAGCGCCGCGTATTCGTCCTGGTCGAGCGGCTGAACCTCCATCGAGAGGTTGGAGAAATGCGGGCGCAGCACGCGAAGCGCGTTCTGGAAATAGGAGAGTCCGTAACGCGACGATTCGCCGGTCACGAGGAGCACGTGGTCGAAGCCGTTTTTCTCCAGCACCTCGGCGTCGGCCAGCATTTCCTCATCGTTGAGCGCCTTGCGCGGAATGCGGTTCTGCGCGCTGAAGCCGCAGTAGCTGCACATGTTGGCGCACACATTGGTCAGATACATCGGCGCGTAGAGCTGCATGGTGCGCCCGAAACGCTCGACCGTCAGCCGGTGACTGAGCGCCGCCATCTCTTCCAAAAACGGCGCGGCCGCCGGCGACAACAACGCCGCGAGGTCGTCGAGATTGAGGCCGCGTCCCTGCTTGCCGAGCGCACGGCGCACTTCGACTTCCGTCGCCGCGGCAATACGCGCGGCCACGGCGGCGAAGTCGTGTTGTTTCCAAGTATCGACGAAGGTGCTCATACCGAAGCGAGGAACGAGGTGAGCGGCGAAGTCGCGTGGGCTTCACC
>JBEVND010000252.1:0-3483 GCA_040508285.1 Rariglobus sp.
AACCGCGGGCTCGATCACGGCATCGCCATCGACGACTTCAAGTTCATGGCCGGGCCGTGAACGCATTCTGAACTTCTACGCTCTTTCTCAACGTGTCTCTGTCTTCAAAAAAACGTTTCCTCGTCGCGGTCGGTGCCTGCGCCTCCGCCGGTGTCCTCGTGTGGACGTGGTCTGCACAGACCACGCCGTTCGCAAGAATCACTTCGGCGCAATCACTCCGCTCTGCCGCATCTGTGGCCGGACATGATGACCGCGCACGGACTTCTGTCGCGACGACCGGTGGAATGCGCAGCGGATCAGGTGATGCGGTTTCAAAAAGTGCTTCATCGACCGCCGCGGGTGGCGCGGGGAACGTGCAGCCCGCGAAGCCGGTTGCACTGACTACGCAAACAGGTTCACAGGAAAGCGGGGAGGTCGTGAACGACATCGAACTGTCGCGGCTCGATCAGATGGAGGCGTTCGCGAACATAACCTCGAAGGTGCTGGCGTCGTATCCGCAGGTGCGGTCCGACGCGGATCGCCAGCGCTTGAGCCGCGAACTTAAAGCGCTCGAAGATCAACAGGAGGCGCAGCTCGCCGCGCGTGCGCGTGCGCTCGATGTGCCGCAGCAGCGTTACGCGGACGATGGCTCTCCAATCAAGTTAATGGGCTTTGATGGCGACCGACCAATCTATGCCGGCGCGGAGAACGCCAATTCTGCCATTTCCAATGCGGTCGCCTACATCCGGCAGAACGCCGATTTCGATGCGGTGTTCGGTCCGTCGCTGGATGGCGCGGGTCTCGTTGCGGGCATCTATGAACCGACGGTGATTCGTCAGCATCAGGAATTCCAGATGCCAGACGGTTCCTCGCGGTTGATTGTCATGCAGACGAGCTCGGCTGCGCACACGCATGCCGAACACGTCGCCGGCACGATTGCCGCAGCGGGTAAAAATCCGTTGGTGAAGGGCATGGCTCCGGCGGCGACGATTCGCAGCTGGGTTTATGAAGGCGCGTCCAAGATTACTGGATACTCGACGGCCTACCCGAGCTGGCCATTGCCGATGGTCGTGACCAGTTCTTCGTATGGATCGAGTTACAGTGCCGATGACCACAGCGGCCGCTATGGTGCCGACGATCGCAACCGCGACGAGTATGCGAACCTGTTTCCCTACACGATGATGTTCTCCTCGCTGGGGAATTCGGGCCAGACGACTTATGTCGAAGGTCCGTTTGAGACCATCACCGGCTACAACAAAGAGAACAAAAACCATATCGGCATGGGCAACGCCTACGCGGTCACGCGCGACGCGGATGGCAAGATCTCGGGTCCGGTCACGATCTATCCGACCAGCTCGCGCGGTCCCACCGATGACGGACGCATCGCTCCGTTTTTGACCGCGCAAGGCACGGCGGTGTTGTCTTCGGTGGGCGGCGGCTCCTCGGTCGACTATAAAACGGGGACGAGCATGGCGTCACCGGCGGCGGCGGGCGCGACGTTGTTGCTGCAGCATTATTTCACTCAACGTTTCCCCGGGCACTTGATGCGCAACGATACCGTCAAGGCGTTGCTCGCGCACACGGCCGACGACGTGGGCCATGCAGGGCCTGATTATACGTTTGGCTTCGGCCTTCTAAACGCGCTTGAAGCGGGCAAGGTGCTCAAGGCCTACGCCGAGAACCCGGCGTCGCGGCGTTTGTTCACCGAAGACCTGCTACAAGGTGCGGTTCATTCGTATTCGTTCACTTGGGACGGCGTGAGCCCGGTGCGCGCGACGTTGAGCTGGATTGATCCGGCCTGGGCCGGCACCACGCTTAACGACGATCGCACGCCCGCGCTGATCAACGATCTCGATGTCGTGATCGTTGGGCCGTCGGGCACGGTTCATCGTGCTTGGGCGCAACCTTACGTGCTCAACGGATTTCAGAAAGCGGATCGCGAGGTTGCGGCAATCAAGGCTGACAACACGACTGACACGACCGAGGTCGTGGACATTGAAGCGCCGACTGAAGCCGGTGTTTACGAGATTCGGGTCAGTCATAAAGGCACGCTTCAATCCGGCATGCAGTCCTACACGCTGGCGCATTCAGGGTTCGTGGCACCGGTTTCGGGTCCCGCGCCGGTGGTCGGCAATTGGTCTGATTTGAGCGACGGCTGGTATCGCATCCACGGCGCCGGCTTCCAACTCGGAGCGCAGGTGGCGCTCAGCCGAAACGGCGACGTCGTGATGGCCGGCCAGCACCTTCAAGTGACCGGCTCGCAGATCTTGGTGCGGTTCCCCTTTGTCAGCACGGGCAACTACCACCTCATCGTCACCAATCCGGACGCGCAGTCGTCCGATACGGAAGTCGTCGTGCAGCCCAGCGGAATCACGCTGACGGAAAACGAGGCGACTTGGACGTATTCACAAAACTTCGACACGCTCACCAAAGACAACACCACGCCGCAGACGTGGATCAACGACGCGCCCGCCGACACGACGAACGGGCTGCTGGGTTGGTATGCGGGCGTTTTCAACGCCAACGGCTCTCAGAAAAGCGGCGCATTGGAGATCCGCGCGGATAACGGCACCACGCTCACCGGACGTTTTAACAGCTACGGTGCAACCGGTGCCGCTGATCGCGCCTTCGGCACGTATCGCATCGATGCAGTGGTGCAATACGGAGGCACCATGCGCCAGGGAATGCGGTTGATTAACCGTTCGGGCCGCACGCTCACCGGATTCAACCTTCAGTTTGTGGGCGAGCAGTGGCGTTTCGGTGCAGGCGGCACCCGCAACACGACCGAGGTCAGTTACGCGCTCTTCAATTACGGAGAAGGCACGCTCTCCAATCTCGACAGCGCTTACACCCAATTCGCGGTCTTCGAGGCGCCGCGCTCCACGGGCGGTTACACGTCGCTCAACGGAAACTCCGCGACCTACCGCACGCAGATTTCTCAAGACGTCACCGGCCTGACTTGGGCACCGGGTCAGGAGCTGTGGATTTGCTGGAGCTCGAAGAATTTTCCGAACTTTGATGACGGCCTGGCGATCGACGATCTGGTTTTCACAGCCAACGCCAACGCGGTGCCCACGCCGTTCGAAACCTTTATGCAGGACGCCGGCCTGGTGGGCGCGGATGCGTCGTCGAGCGCCGCTCCCGCGGGCGATGGCGTCTCGAACCTGCTCAAGTTTGCCCTTGGTGGTTCTCCGCTGACGGCAGACACCTCCATGCTGCCGGTGGGCGGAGTTGCTACCGATGGCGTGTCGGGCGAGGCGATCTTCACGTTCGCTTTTCCGATCCGCAGTGCGATGGCCTGGGATTCCGAGACGAAAACCCTGCGCGGTCAGGGCGTGACTCTTTTCCTCGAAGAGTCGCTCGATCTGCAAACGTGGGGGCCGGCCGGCCTCGTGCCCGCCAATCCCGAGTATCAAGGCGGCTCGGTCCAGCTCCCGGCAGGAACGCATCTCTTCCATGAGCTGGAAGTGCCCGAGGGTCGCACCAAGATCTTTTACCGCCTGC
>JBEVND010000264.1:0-4806 GCA_040508285.1 Rariglobus sp.
GCCGCGCTCGTTACGGTGCAGTTGCGCCACCACGAGATCTACCGCGCCTGCCGCCACCAGATCGTCGCGCATATCGATTCCCGACAGACCGTCGCGAGGCGAAGCCAGCGTCACCACGTTGCGCACGCGCGCACCCGCTCTCAGCCACTCCAGACAACGCTCCGGCGGACTCACCACGCACACCACCGCGTCGGCCTTGGTCTTTTCCAACCACGCCGCCGCCTCGGCCTCGCTCTCCGGAAAATTAAACCGCGCCATCCCCAGCGCCCGTGCCGGCGTCGGATGGTTCGCCACGAACGCCGCCTGATGCACCCCGTGAATGCGCACGTGATGCTCCTCGTGCAGCACCGCCGCCGGCCGCCGGCAGCCCGTCGCCTTCAACCGCTCCAACGCCGTCCACATGCTCCGGTAATGGTAGTGCCCTGAACGATGCAGCGGCGGATGCCACTCAGAGTTCCCGATCACCGCCGCCGCGAAACGCGACCAGTCCCACTCCACCGTGACCTCCATGTCGTGCAACGGCGCCGAGAACACCACGCCTGTGATCCCGCGCGTCACCAGAATTTTCTCCAGCCGCTTCGCCGTCATCCCGCCTTCGTTGAGCCAGAATTCCTCCAAAACGCAGCCCAGCTCCTCCGCCCGCCGTTTCGCCCCCGCAAACGACACCCGGCAAAACTCGTGGTTGCGCGTGTCCGCCCGCAGCACGCTCGCCCACACAAACGCCAGCCGCTCCCGGTCCGGCGCACCCTTCGCCCGCCGAATGCGCGCCATCAACGATCCCACGCGCAGATCCGCGCGATAACCCAATCGCTCCGCCACCGCTTTCACCCGCTCCGCCGTCGCCGCCTTCACGAGCGGACTCCCCCGCATCGCCAGCGACGCCGTGGACAACGCCACATCCGCCTCGCGCGCCACCTGCACCAGTGAACTCGGCTGTAATTTCGCCATAAAATCGAACGGTTTCGATTTCATGCGCATTGGCCGACACGCGCCAGTCTTTAGTTTCAGCACAGCAGTTCATCTCCCATGAAAAAATCCTCCTCCGCCCCCCAACCGCAGCTCCCGCCCAACGTCAGCGGCGTCATCCCCGCCTTCGCCCAGGTCGCCGACTTCGGCCCCGCCCGCAGCGAGATCGGCATCGGCTGTCTCATGCCGTGGCTCGGCAAGCTCTACATCCTCAACTACGTTTCCCACCGCAAGGCCACCGGCACCGGCACTGGTCTCCGCGTCATCGACGAGAACTTCCAGATGACCCGCCACCCCGCCGGCGTGGACGGCACCTACGCCAACCGCTTCGTCCACGACCAGTCCAGCCAGCTCATCATCGGCCCGCACCTCATCGACACGAAGCACAAGGTCCGCACGGTCAAAGAGCTCACCGAGATCCGCCTCTGCGGCACCGCCACGCATCTCAAGGATCCGAAGAACCTCGTCTACATGCTCGGCATGGAAGGCGAACTCTTCGAACTCAACGTCCACACGCTGAAGGTGAAATTCCTCTTCGATCTCACCCAGGCCCTCGGCACGCCCGGCGAATTCAGCTGCCACTTCAAAGACTGTTACACCGAGGGCGGACGCCTCGTCGTCGCCAACAACGACTACAGCGAACCCGACTTCCTCGGCAAACAGAGCGAAGGCACCCTCGCCGAATACGACGGCGAAAAATGGACCGTCATCGACCGCAAACCCTACGTCGGGCTCGGCGGACTCGGACCCTACGGAAACAACATTTTCGCCACGGGCTGGGACCGCGCCTCCGCGATCCTGAAGGTTTTCACCGGCGGTGACAAAAAATGGACCACCTACCGGCTCCCCAAAGCCTCGCATTGCTGGGAACACAAGTGGCAAACCGAGTGGCCCCGCATCCGCTCCACCGAACACGAGCGCCTGCTCATGGACCACCACGGCATGTTCTACGAACTCTCGCCGTGGGCCTTCGGCAACCGCATCTGGGGCATCCGTCCGATCTCCACCCACCTCTGGGTCCACGGCGATTTCTGCTCGTGGAAAGGCATGCTCATCATCGGCGGCGACAACACCAGTCACGAAGGCGGCGGCAACCTCCAGTGTGCCGAGCCGCAATCCGGTCTCTGGTTCGGCAAGACCGACGACCTCTGGAAACTCGGCAAGCCCAAGGGCTGGGGCGGCCCGTGGTGGGAGACGCCCGTCAAGGCCAACGAACCCAGCGATCCCTACCTGATGACCGGCTTCGACCAGAAGTGCGTGCACCTCTCGCACGACTCCAAGAAACCCGTCGCCATCACCATCGAAGTGGACGCCCTCGGCACGGGAACTTTCCACGCCTGGCGCACGATCGAGGTCGCCGCCAACGCCTCCGAAGTCGTCGTCTTCCCTCCGGGCTTCAGCGCCCACTGGGTCCGCGTCGTCGCCAACAAATCCTGCAACGCCACCGCGCACTTCCACTACACCTGAGCAGACCCACCGCACAGGCAGCGGAGAGAGCCGGGAAACGAGAGACGTCCCACTCGTTCCCCCGCTCTTTCCGTTCAGCCGAAGTCCTCCCACATCCCCTCGGGCAAAACCGAGAGCGGGATCGCCGGCACACCGCGTTCGTTGCGATGCAACTGCGCGATGACCAGATCCACCGCATTCGCCGCGATCAACCCCTCCTGCGTGTTGATCCCCGGCAGCCCCGGCTCCGGGCGGTCCAGCGTCACCATCGCCTTCACTTGCGGCAACGACCGCAACCACGCCAGCGATGCCGCGGACGGATTCATGCCAAACATCAGCCCGTCCGTTTTCACTTTATCCAACCACGCCAGCACCTCTTCCCGGCTCTCCGGCAACCCGAACCGCACCAGCGCCAACGCCTGCCGCGGCAACGGATGGTTCGCCAGAAACGCCGCCTGATGGACTCCTTGCATGCGCTGGTGGTGCGGACCAAACAACACCGCCGCCGGACGCCGGCAGCCCGCGGCGCGCAGCTTCTCCACCGCCGTCCAGGTGTTCCGGTAATGATCATGCCCCGCCCTGTGGACCGGCGGATGAAACTTCGAATTGCCGATCAGCGCCGCTGAAAAATTCGCCCAATTCCAATCCACCGTCATCGGAACGCCTCCCAACGGTGACGAAAAAACCACGCCCGTGATTCCTCGCGCCAACAGCACGGTCTCCAACCGCGCCGTCGTCATCTCTTCGGGATGCACCCAAAATTCCTCCACCGCCCACCCCAGCTCCTCCGCCCGCCGTTTCGCGCAGGCAAACGTCGCCTGGCTGAACCGATCCCTCAACCGGTCTTCCTTGGACGCGTTTAACCAGACGAACGCGAGTCGCTCCCTATCGTGAATCTCCCGGGCCATGCGAATGCGCGCCATCAGTGAACCCACCCGGGGATCGGCGGAGTAACCAAGCCGCTTCGCCGCCGCCTTTACGCGTTCCATGGTCTCCGGCAACACCCGCGGACTCCCCCGCAACGCGAGGGACGCCGTCGAGGCCGCGACACCCGCCTCGCGAGCCACTTTCATTAGCGAACAAGGTTGAATTCCGGCCATAGGATCGAACGCATTCGACGCTAAGCGACTTGGCCGTGCCCCGCCAAGGTTTAGTTACTAAGTGCAGCACCTTGGCCCCATGAAAACACCCCTCATCCCCACCCCCGCGCCCGTCCTTCCCGTCCATCGGCGTATCACCTCCCTTACCGCCCTCACCGTCGCTGTGTTGATCCCGGGCATCCCGGCCTTCGCCGACAACCTGTATTGGGGCGGAGCTGCCGCCAGTCCCTGGACCACACCCGAGAATTGGTTCACGGACGCCACAGGTGAGACCGCGTCCAGCGCCGCACCTACGATCAGCGACAATCTTTTTTTTAACACGACCGCCAACACCGCGAACGGACAGGTGAGCATCGCCTCCAATGTCGCGGCCGCATCGCTGACCTTTAACAGCCCTGGGACGATGCGACTCTCCCAGACCACCAACAGCAACCGTGTGCTCACACTGGGAGCGAGCGGCATCACGCTGAACTCCGGCGCCGGAGCCGTGCAACTCGGCGAAAGCAGCGGCTCCCTTTCCGTTCAAACCACGGCCAGTCAGACCTGGACCAACAACTCGACCGCCGGCCTTACGGTTCGTTCACCGAGTGTATCCAACACCGCCACCTGCAACGTAACCCTCACCCTGAACGCCTCGAGCACCGGAGCGATCAAGTAGTCCCTTAGCATCACCGACAGCCCCGATACTTTGAAGAAACTCGCCCTGGTGATCAACTCCACCGGCACCGGCGTCGTGGGATTCGGGAGCAGCGTGAACAGCTACAGCGGCGGAACCACCATCGAAAGCGGTATTCTTCAGATCACCAGCAACTCGACCAGTGCGGGCACTATCGGCACTGCCGCGGTGAAACTGGGCAACACCATCGGATCCGCCAACACCACGCTCCGCCTCAACACCCCCGGCGCCGTGCAGAACAGCCTGATCGTCCAGGCCGGAAACTCAGGCACCAGCTCGCTGGAGTTCATTCACACCACCGGCGTCGGCGCGTGGGACGGCGCCATCACGTTGAACAAGGATCTCACCCTCAAAGTGGCCAACGGCAGTTCGACCGTCTTCCGCGTTGCCACCATCAACGGAAGCATTTCCGGCACCGGCAACCTCATCGCCGATCAATACAACGGCGGCACCTTTCATACCGTCGTGCTGGCGGGAGCGAACACCTACTCCGGCAACACCACGGTCGCCAGCGGCGTCCTAACGCTCGCCGACACGGGCTCCATGACTTTCTACATCGGCACCAACGGCAGCACCAACTCCGTCGGCGGCAGCGGTAGCGCCAACTTCAGCGGCTCT
>JBEVND010000317.1:0-3061 GCA_040508285.1 Rariglobus sp.
CGCTCGGCCTCGGCGCATCCACGGACAGTTGCCGGCGGCTCTCGATCCCCAGTTTCTTTGCCAGGCTGCGAAACGTCGTCGGCTGGTAACCGGGCATCGTCGCCGCCACACCCAAAACATCTGACCACGCGCGAATATGGCCGAACCCGTAGGTCAACCGCTCGCCTACGGTAATCAACACCAAGACCAGCGCCGCGCGTTTAATCACACGAGGGCTCAAAGCCGGCGCGAGCGCCCTTCCCGCAAGACCGCGTGCCAGCACCTGCCACATCGCGATGTTGAGCGCCAGACAGGCCACTGCGGCAGCGGCATACACCCGAGACGAGCCCGCATCCGCGCCCATGGAATTGATCCCCTCCGGTGTCGTGACGAGGTTCAGGACAAACCCGTTGATATGAAACCCAAACATGCCGTGCACCACGTAGTCCGCCGCGAGCAGCAGTTGCGTAGCCGTGGTTAACAGCACCGCCACCGCAGCGACGACGATGATGGCGATTTTACCTTTGGCAAAACGCCCGACCCACAGCACGCCCGCCGATGGCAAGGTAAACAAAACCGCATAACTCGCCGCCACCGCCACGGCGAAAGCCACCGACCGCGCCGACTCCGGTGCCGCCCGCACGACAAACACCAGCAACAAAACAAACGTCGTCAGACAGCTCCAGGCGTAAAACGCCCGCGGATGATATATCACGCCAGCGCCGTCCGGTTTAGCCGCCTTTGCGTCACCGTTATTCGAATACAAATTATCGTTCATGGAAATTCACTCGTCGCTTCACTCCTCGTCAAAAGCATGCAGCCCTGCCTGAGGCCCAAGGCCAGATGGACCCGCGCCAGGTAGATCGACTGCGGAGGCAGCAAGGTCGTCTTCGCACCGCATCATCGTCTTCACGTCGCCGCCTCCGACGCGCGCAACAGCCGTCGCCACAGCAGAAACACAATCCAGCACACCCACGCTGTCACCACCGTGTGGCTCAAGTAGTGCGCGCCTTTGACCATCTGATAAACGCCCATCAGCGCGCCCGCGCCCAGACCGATGCCCGCACCGATCCAACGTCCGCGCGAGGTCGCCGCCAGCCCCGCGAGACTCATCAGCGCAAAACCCCCGCTCGCGTGTCCGGCCGGAAAGCCGCGACCGCGCCGCACCGGCTGGTCATTTTCCGGATAACGCTCCAGCACGCGCGCATAAGCCACCTCGCCGCCGTAGCGGCGGATTTCCTTCGGGCAATGCACGTTCGTCGTCGCCTTGCCCGCCGCGATCAACGCGGGTGCCGCCGCCAGCGTGGCGACCACGACCCACCAATCGCGACGCCGCGTCGAAAAACCTGCGCCGAGCCGCCACGCAGCGGGACCCAGTGCAAAACCCACCGCAATCACGCCAAGCGCAATGATCACGAGCTTGGGCCATGTATAAAATAACATGCGCGGCAGCGCCGCTTTTTCGTTTATCAGCCAGGCGTGGGCAGAGAAATCGTAGAGCCGGTCCTGCACGCGCAGATCTGCGGCGGTGAACTCGAAAAAGAGAAACGCCGTGACCAGCCCCGCCGCCGATAAGAGCAGGGTGCGATCCATGGAAAAGCCGGACTTCATCGCGCGTTATTCGTCAGCGCGCGCGATTTCTCGGCCGTTCCATTGAGGACGGCGTAGTCCCATTGCTGCTCGGCGCTCAGCGCACGGTAGCCGCCGTTTTTGTAGAGGTAGCTCGCCGTCTGGTAGTAGGCGATCGCCTCATCACGCAGGGGCGAAGTGCCTCTTTGGGGCGTGAGGGCGTGCGAAACCGGATCGTAGCGATACGCGGCGGATTCACTCATTGGCTTCAGGATCTCCAGCGTGCTAGGCTCATAAAAACCGAGCTTCTGGTAGTTGCCGATCAAGACACGGCGATCGCCCGGCGCGTTGCGCACATCACGTCCGTAAAAACGCGTGGCGTAACTCCAGTTGAGCAAGCCCAGCAGCGTGGGCGCGTAGTCGATCTGGCTCGTGAGATCTTTGATATGCCCCGGTGCGATCTGACCGCCCGGTGCGTAAACGATCAGCGGGATGTGGTAATTCTGCACGGGAAGCTCGGTCTTGCCGGCCGACGAGGCGCAATGATCCGCCACAAAAACGAACACCGTGTTTTTGAACCACGGCTTGGTTGACGCCTGCCGGATGAATTCACCGATCGCGTGGTCGGTGTATTTCACCGCGCCGTTGCGTCCGGCGCGTTTCGACGGGAGATCGATGCGACCATCCGGATACGTGAAAGGACGATGATTGGACGTCGTCATCACGAAGTAGTGGAACGGTTTTCCTGCCGCGGCCGATTGGTCCGCCTCGCGCAATGTCCAGCGTAACAGATCCTCGTCGCACGCTCCCCACGCATTGGCGAACGTGATGTCCTTGCCCGACACCGCCGCGCGATCGACCACGCGGTAGCCGTTGCCGCCGAAGAACGCGTTCATGTTATCGAAGTAGCCGAAGCCTCCGTAGATGAATGCCGTGTCGTAACCGCGCGTGCGGAAAAGCGAGCCGAGCGTAAACAGATTCCCGTTGTTTGGTCGCTTGACGAGCGAGCGTCCCGGGGTCGGCGGCAACGACAGCGTGAGCGCCTCCATACCACGATCGGTGCGCGTGCCGGTCGCGTAAAAGTTATCAAAGACGAGACTCTTGTCCGCGATCTGCGCGAGATTCGGCATCAGGGGCGCGCCGTGCACGGCTTTCGTCACGAAGGTCGCACTCAGGCTTTCGACCGTCACCTGAATGACATTGAGGTGCAGCTCCGGTCCCGGGTTCGAGATGAACCGCAGGGTGTCGCGCTCGCCCGCCGGGCCGAGTTGCACGCTGCCGTCGCCGGCAAACTCTTCGCTCATCACCGCGAACGCACGATCGACGGGCAACGTCGGGTAGAACCGGTCGTAATCGAGCTCGTTGTTGCGAAACGCCGCGAAGAGCGACCACACGCCGTTCTTGGCGAGCTCTTGATTGTAGGTGTTGGCGAAAGCCGGCAGCCGATTCGAATCGACCGCCACGCCCGTGATGATCGCCGCAACGAGCCACACGCCGCCTTCACCCGCGCGGC
>JBEVND010000325.1:0-4661 GCA_040508285.1 Rariglobus sp.
GCGAGGTCACCAAGCTCGTCCATGGCGAAGCCGCCTACGACGGCGCGCTCAAGGCCAGCGCCATCCTCTTCGGCGCCGAGATCGGCGACACCACGGAAGACGTCTTCCGCGACGTCGTCGGCGAGATTCCCACAAAGGAAATCACCTCCGCCCAACTCGCCGCACCCGGCCTCGGCCTCACCGACGCACTCGTCCACGCCGGTCTCTCGCAGTCCAAGGGCCAGGCCAAAAAAGACATCGAAGGCGGCGGCGTGTATATCAACAACGTGAAGGTCACCGACACCGCGAAAACCCTCACCACGTCCGACCTCCTCTTCGGCAAACACGTCCTCCTTCGCAAAGGCAAACGCACCTACGCGGTGCTGAACGTGGCCGCATAATACAACTGCTGACAAAGGCCTCTTTGGGTAATTCTGATTGCCCAAAACCACCCTTAGATTGGTCGTATAACAGTCTGTGTAAACTGTGGATCGCTCGATTCGCTAAACCAAAAAAACCGGCACCCTTTTGAGGTGCCGGTTTTTTTTGCCACTGCTTAGGAAGAAGGGCTGACGACGGCTTCGGAGTTCGGGATCGTCGGATCGATGGTCTCGTTGTTAGGCGAGGTCGGGGTGGTCGGGATCTCGTTGGACGTGGTCGGGGTCGGCTCGCTGATTGCGCCATCAGGGGTGATGGTAACCGAGTAACCGGGCTGCACGGTGACGGGTTGACCAGTGATGCCGCTGGTGAAGGTAATGGAACCGCTGGAGACGGAAACGCGAACACTGCCATCGAGAGCTACGTAAACGGTGTAGACGGTGCCACGAGCAGCAGCAACACCCTTGGGGGTGCGGATGGAGTAATCGTTGATGGCCTTCTTGGACGGATCGAGGCTGGCAACGACGCTACCAACCTTGATGTCGATGACGGCGGTCTGCTTGGTCACAGCACCGTTGTCGGTGGTGAGAGAGAGCTTGTTCAGGTCAACCGTGGAGCCGGGCTTGATGGTGGTGACCGAGCCAGAGAAGGCTTGGATCTCAACTTCAGAAGAGCCAGGGGTCTTGATGACGGTGCCCTGCGGGAGCTTGTCACCGACCTTGAGGGTGGTGGCTTGGGATTGGCCAGGGAGAGTCGCTTGCGCGGAACCCTTGACCTTGAGCACGACGGCCTCAGAGGCAGTTTCAGCGGCGTGAGCACAGACAACAGTCAGGCTGACGATCGCTGCAACGAAGAGAGAACAGAATGATTTTTTCATGGGCTAATATTTAAGCGAATAGAACTTGTATGCTGCTGGCGATAAGGGAAAGCCAATTAAGAGAAGACTAGCAAGCTTGAAGGTAAGGAGATACTACGCCTTTTCGCAAAGCTCGAATGCACGAATAGGGAGAAGTTTTCCTTTAACCGCCACGCCGCCGTGGGACTTAAAGTTGAAATGAGTTTTAACCAATTCCTGGACAAACTCTCCCACGAGAATTGTTGTTCCTAGTTGCTTGTTAAGCGACTCCAGCCGCGAGGCCAGGTTCACCGCATCGCCAATCACCGTGAACTCCATTCGTCGAGGCGAACCGATATTACCCGCAAGAACGACCCCGTGGTTGATCCCGATTCCCATGCGCAGCGTCGTCAGTCCCCTCGCCGTCCAGCCCGCGTTGAGCTCGGCTAATTTATGTTGCATCGCGAGTGCCGCCTGGCAGGCCTTCGTCGCATCGGTCTCGACGCTTTCGCTCACCAGGTCGCCCCAAACGGCCATCACGGCATCGCCGATAAACTTATGAAGCGTGCCACCATGCTCATGGATACACTCCACCATGGCCGACAGGTATTCATTCAGCTGTGCGATCAAGACATCTTCCTGAGTCGTCTCGCTCCAGCTCGTGAAGTCCCGCAAGTCCGAGAAAAGAATCGTCACGGGCTTCCGCTCGCTACCGATCAGCTGCAGGCCGCCTTTGGACATCACTCGCTGCAATAGCGCGGGAGCGAGGTAAGAATTAAATGTGCCACGAATCTGTTCTTTGGCGTCCTGCTCGGCGCGAACACGACGCAGGATCATCCAAAACTGAACCAGCAGGATTCCGAAGAGCGGGGTCACCAGCGGAATCCATATGCTAAACTGGATCCACAACCACAGCGCCGCGCCTACATACGCCAATACGCTCACCACCGCGAATCCGATCATGGTGAGCAGTGAACGATTCTCGCACATGCGCAGACCGGCCCACAACACGGCTGCGACGATCAACCAAACCAACCATGTTTCACCTCGTCGGGCGTAATCACCGGCGAGCACGTTGTTGATCAGATTCGCGTGAATCAGAGGAAGCGGCGACATGGAGCTGCGCGGCGTGGGACCTGCGTCGGGGTTGCCCGTGATGTATTGCCCGACCAGCAAAATCGAATTCCTTAAATCCGGGGGCGGGGGCATGTCGGGCACGGGATCGACGTGTTTGCTGTATAATCCCATTAACAAGCTCCGGTATCCGTAGCCGGGGAAGTTCGACTCCTCAGCCAGCACTTCATAGCGGTAATTCAGAAAAAAACGCCCTGTATCCGATACGGGAATACGAAGCTCGCCTTGTGTTTTTGTAGGCACGTAAACCGCATCCCCGAGCCGCACGCGCACGTCCTCGGACTTCACGCCGAAGTGCGCCATCAGTGTTTGCAGGCCCAATCCTGGATACACCTCTCCACCTACCCGCACCACTAGCGGTGGTTCGCGCAACATGCCGTCGCCGGTATCATGCGGTTGATCGACAAATCCATAGCGGGATTTGGCGCGCAGCTCCGGAAACGGCCGCAGCGCCGATTCGTCGCCTGCGAGTTTTTTAATGTCTCCTTTAAAGTCAGTGATCGGCCGGGTCGGCCCTGCCTCGGCTTGGCCCTCGTCCAGTGTGACCACTTCACTGGTAACCGCGCCGGTCACCGTTTGGGTGCCGCGCGCCAACGCATTGCTTACGGCCAGCCCCATCAACTCATCGCCACCATCGTCGCGACGCGCATCGAGGATCACATCGAACGTCACGACTGACGCCTCCGCCACCGACAACAGCTCCACAAGCGTTCCATGAAATTTGCGGCTGGGTGGCCACGTAACCAGATTTACATACGTGTCATCATCGAAGAGCACCAGGCGCACACGCGGGTCGGGCTGCGCCTGAAACGGCACGCGGTAGCGGGTTCGCCAATCGAGCGAGCGCCACTCCATCGCCTGCACGAATTTCAGCGAGCCCGACAACAGCGCCAACCCCAACAACGCCGGCAACCCCCATGGCAAAATGCGGTTCAGGGTTTTCCAAGTCGTTGGTAACATCCCGCAAACCTGCCCGCGCCCTCACCGACAACCAAGCGAATTTCCATAGATGCATCGGTCCCTCACCGACCGCAGAATCCACTGACGCATTTAACTCACCATAAATTTCCGCTCGCGTTGCGGCCTGCGAGCGGGGGATTTTCACGGATGCTCCGCATCTTTCTTCCTCCCAATCTCGCCGCTTCCGCCCCTCGCGACGCGATTGCCGTGAAGATCGACCTCGATCTCGACCGCCCGCCCGCACCTGCCCTTTTCCCTGCGCTTGCCGTGCTCCAGCGCCTTTGCGGTGGGGCGGCCACACCACCGCCCTTTGTCCAGCTGACGCGCGCGCAACTCCGTGAACTCGTCAACGCGCTCAAGGGCCAGTCCGTGTTCGCCTTCGTCAACGCCCCGCAGGCATCCCTCCTGTGGATCGGCCCGCGTCTGCGCGGGGTCAGCGAACACCTCGACGAAGCCGCCCCCGCCGCCGCTCGCATCGAAGTCCCGCGCAGTGGTGCCCTCCGCCCCAGCCTCGCAAAGCCAACGCTGCCCGCCGCCAAGCCTTCGTCGTCCTACTCCCCGTTGACCGTCGATGGCAGCGAACACTTCCTTGCGATCAGTCTGCCCTCGCGCGAACACAGCGGCTACGCGTCCGCCCTCGATCTCGTCAAATCCCACGGCTTCACGCTCGACGCCCTTACGCGCAAATGGTGGCTACGCGACCGCCACAAGACGCTTAACTTCCTCGCCACGCACCTCACCGCGCTGCGCGATATTCACCACGCGGATTTCACCGACAACTTCGAGAAGAACACCGCCAAACTCGCCGAGATCGATGTCCAGTGCGACATTTCCGAGGTCGCCGGCGAATTCTCGCTCACGCTCGGCCTTCAAGCCGGCAAGGTCAGCGAAGACAACCTGCGCACCGCCCTCGCCACCAATCGCGGCTACGTTGAGGACAACGGCAAGGTTTACCTGCTACCGCCTGAAAAGGTCGCGCGCCTCGCCACCGCGCAACGCGCCCTCGCTGGTAGCGCCACGGCTCCCGCCGCCGCCCGTCGCACGTGGCGCATCCCGTCCGCGCGCGTGCCCGAGGTTCAGGAGGTGATCGACGAACTTGTGCCGCATTACCAGCCGCCCGCCGGCTGGAAGGCCCGCAGCGAGGCCCTGCGCAATCTCTCCGCGCTCACGCCCGCTCCGCTCGCCGCTGAGCTCTCTGCATTGCTGCGTCCCTATCAACAAATCGGCGTCGCCTGGCTCTGGCATCTTCACCGCCACGGCCTGGGCGGCATCCTCGCCGACGAGATGGGTCTCGGTAAAACCCTTCAGGCCATCTCGCTGCTCACTGCGCTCAGCTCGCAACGCCCCACCCGCGGCCCCGCGCTTCCGTCGCTGG
>JBEVND010000329.1:0-9105 GCA_040508285.1 Rariglobus sp.
ATCACCGAGGCCGCCGGACAGACGATCGAGTGTCGCGCCGATGCCTCGCTCGGCGAGGTCAACGTGGACCCCGAGCGGTTGCGGCATGTGTTCATCAACCTGCTGACGAATGCGTCTAAGTATTCAGGTTCCACTACAAAGATCCTGCTCTACGCGGAGCCGGCGCCGGATGGCTTTGTTCGTTTTGGCGTGAAAGATCAGGGCACGGGCATTCCGCCAGAAAGCGTGGCGCACGTGTTTGATCGTTTTTATCGCGTGCCGGATCAGGAAAAGAAAGGCGCCGGACTCGGCCTGGCGATCGCGCGGGAAATCGTCGTGGCTCACGGCGGGTCGATCGCTTGCGCCAGCCAGGTGGGAGAGGGCAGCGACTTTTACTTTTTGCTGCCGATTTCGTGAACAGCTGTGGCGATCGTGCACTTTGCACAAATTTAAGTCGGGAAACTTCACTTGGTAAGAAGCTGGATGCATCGCTAGTGATTTATTTATAACATTTAGCGAAGATTCATGAACTGAATCCGTGGAGTGTGGTCGGTTGGGGGGCAGGATCAGAACCCAATTCTTAACCCGTTAAAATAAAACTACTATGAGCACCAAGAAAGCCTCCGCCGCCGAATCCCCAGAGCATGTTGTCGAAAACCTCCGCGCCTTGATCGCTGAAGCCGAGAAGACCCTCGGCTCCAATCTGGCTGAAGGTGCCGGTGACAAGCTCGCCTCCCTGCGCGAACGTTTCGCTGACCTCCGCGACAACGCCGAACACGCGTTCTCGGTCGCCAAGGAAAAAGTCGTCGAAGGTGCCAAGAAGACCGACTCCGCGATCCGTTCGCATCCTTACGAGTCCCTCGCCATCGCCCTCGGCGTCGGCGTGCTGATCGGCGCCTTCCTCCGCCGCAACAAGTAATCGCCTCCTCCGATCATGGACGACCGGCCCCACGCTTCCCCTGGCTTTATTGCTTCCCTCGCCGGGCTCGGCGATAATCTCATCGGCACGCTCCAAGAGCGTCTCGAGCTGATTGCCGTCGAGCTCCAGGAGGAAAAATATCGCCTGGTTCAGCTGATCATCTGGATCAGCGCCGTGGTGTTTGCCGGTTGCATGACGATGACCTTCGCGACGATCACGGTGGTTTATCTCTTCTGGGACAGCGCTCGTATTGCCGTGCTGGCCGGGTTTACCGGTCTCTACGGCATCGCGCTGTTCTTTGTAGTGAGAGCCCTGCGTCGCGTGTTCACGCACCAGCCCAAGCCGTTCGAGGCGACCATCGAAAGTCTCACCGAGGACCGCGCATGTATCCGAAAGTAGACCTCGAGATCCTGGCGCAGCGCAAAGATCGACTCCGGAGCCGCATTCGGATTCGTCGCCAAGCCTCTGCCGTCGAGATCGAACGCGTGCTCCGGCCCGTCGAATGGGCCGAGGGTGCTTACGCAAAGTGGAAATCAATCTCACCGCTCGTTAAAATCGGCGCCGTCCCGCTCGGGCTTTTACTCAAGCGGAAGGTGTTTCCGAAGAGCGGTGGATTGATCAGCGGCCTCGTTAAATGGGGTCCTTTGGCAGTGAATCTTTTCCGGTCGATGCGCTGAGCACCGATCTTTTGTTTCCATCCAGCGTTTCAACTAACCCTTAAGTTTATGAGCAGAATCATCGGTATTATCCTGATCGTGGTCGGCGGCTTCCTGATTTATAAAGGCGTCGTCCGCAAGGACTCCCTTGCTGGCGAAGCAGCCGAGACCGGCACCAAGATCGCCAACAAGATCGATGGCGGTGCACGCGTGCCTGAGCACTACTATTATCTGATCGGCGGCGGCATTCTCGCTGCGGTCGGTATTGGCGCGACGGTTCGCGGCGGTAAGAACTGAGCCTGTCTCAGTCTAAACCAAAGAAGCGATTTTACGGCCCGACGAACGCCCACCAAGGCGCGCGTCAGCTGTAAAATCGCTTCTTCGTTTTCGAGTTCAGGTCTTTTTAAAGATCATCTGCGGGGCTGCTTCCATCTGGCCGCGGGTAACACCGAGCTGGTTGAGGACCTTGAGCTCCCGCCAGAGGTCGTTGCCGGCAATTTCGCCGCGCAGAAGTTTCTGATAGCTCGCAAGCGTGCGACTGACTTCCTCGGCTGATTCGTTGACGAATTCCACCCGGAAGTTTTGCGCGCCGAGATCGCGGAAGCGTTGGAAATACTCGGCTCCCGTTTGTGCGCGGTTGTTGTAAACCGTGTTGCGGCAGCCGGCGTCGGCTTTGAGAGGAAGCTCGGCCCCGACACGATCCTTGAGCGAGACGGAATGCTTTTCGCAGGGGCGGCCGCAGTCGTGATAGTCTTTGCCCTTGGAGAGAAAGGCGCAAAACACGCAGTGCTCCATGTGAAACATGGGCATGTGCTGGTGGATCGTGAGATCGAACCACGCGCCGGGTGCGGCCTGCAGAAGCGACTCGAGCTGGAAGGCGTTGAGATCGTAACTCGCGGTGACGCGCTCCAAACCGTAGTGGGAAATAAAATACTCGGCGGTGAGCGGGTTGGCGACGTTGAGCGAAAAATCGCCGCGCTTGCGGTCGTTTTTGAAGAAGCGCAGGTGCTCGTGATTGCGCACGAGATAACCGTCGGCTTCGCAGGAGCGCACCTGCTTAAGAATCCACTCTTCGCCCGGTTTGAAAATGCGGGGCGGCGCGACCCAGATTGCGGGCGCGGACAAGCCGGCCTCCGACGAAGCCGGCGTCGCGGCCTGCCAGGCGCGGAAACGCAGGACGGCGTCGCGGTAATGTTTCGGGTTCTCGAACTCGCAGTAGATGTCCGAAAAACCACCGGCGATGAGCACGGCGTCGAGTTGAACAAGGCTGCGCACGAGCACGATCAGCGCGGCCGTGGCCGGAGCGGCGTCGGGCGATTTTAGCGAAGTTTCGGAGACGCGATGATCGAGGAGTGTCCAGCGTTTCGGCAGACCGCGCAGGCGATCCAGCTCGGCGGAGGCTTCACGGCGGAGACGGTTGAGCTCACTCATCGGGAGCATCACGTCGCCTTCGAGATGCGAGGTGAGCGTGCCGAGTTTAAACGGCGTGCCGCCGAGGCGACCGAGTTGGTCTTCGAGGCGTTGTTGTGTGAGTGGCTGGTTTTGCGCGGCGGCAAGGGCGACCTGCGAGTCGAGCTTCACGACGTGGCCTTCGCGATCATTGAGGATCAGCGTGAGCGGCGTGTCGGCGCGGCCATGGACTTCGACATCGACGGCGCGGGTGAAGCGGATCTTCTCGCCTTCAAACGTGGTGCGCAGCTCGCGGTCGAGTGCGGGGTCGTTGTTTTTCCAGAGTAGATTGCCCGGCTTGATGCGACGGTAGTTGAGGTCGTTGTAGCCGAAGCGGAGAATGGTTTCGGCAGGCTGGCCATCGCGCGGGCGTTGCGGCTCGACCTGATAAACGCGGCCGCCTTCTTCACCGGCGGCGTGGTTGCCGGCATCGAAGACGACGCCGTCGCCGGGCTTGAGCGCGGATTCCAAAACGATGGCCACGTGGTCATCGGCCACGCGGGTGACTTTGCCCAAGAGCACGCCGCGTTTGGTGCCGAAGCGACCGTGGGCGAGTTCCTGATTTTGGATGCCGTTGAACCAGCCGGTGTAAAGGCCGCGCGAGAACGTCATCGAGAGTTCGTATTTGGCGCGCGCGGCGTCGAAGCCGGTTTCCTGTTCGGCGAAGATTTTATCGAGTGCCTGACGATAGACGCGCGTGATGCTCGCGACGTATTCAGGGGCTTTGAGGCGACCTTCGATTTTGAGCGAGGACACGCCAGCACGGACGAGCTCGGGCAGGACGTCGAGGCCGGCGAGGTCTTGCGGGCTGAGGAGATATTTGCGGTCGCCGAGATCCACCTTCTCGCCATCGGAATAGAGATCGTAGGGCATGCGGCAGGCTTGCGCGCACTCGCCGCGATTGGCGGAACGACCACCGAGCGATTCGCTGGTGAGACACTGGCCGGAGTAAGCGACGCAGAGCGCGCCGTGAACGAACACTTCGAGCGGAAGCGGCGTTTTGTTGGAGGCGCGCTGGGCGTCCTGGATGGCGTTGATTTCCTTGATGGAATTTTCGCGGGCGAGGACGACGAGCTCGGCTCCGAGTTCGCGGGCAAACTCCACGCCGGCGTCGCCGGTGACGGTCATCTGCGTGGAGCCGTGAATGGGGAAGTCGGGGGAGATCTTGCGGATGAGCCGGCAGATGCCGGTGTCCTGGACGATCGCGGCGTCCACGCCGGCTGCGATGATCGTGCGCAGATAATCCTCGGCGTCAGGCAATTCGTGGGTGAACACGAGGACGTTAAAGGTCACGTAACCACGCACGCCGCGCTTGTGTAGGAACTCCATCAGCGCGGGCAGGTCGGCCTGCGTGAAGTTCTTGGCACGCATGCGGGCGTTGAAACGCTCGAGGCCGAAGTAGACCGCATCGGCGCCGTTCTCGACGGCGGCGCGCACGCATTCCCAATCGCCGGCGGGCGCAAGCAACTCCGGGCGGACGAGCGGTCGGGCCGGCGTGGTGGGCGCGGGCAAAGGGCTGGTTTCGGTGGCAGACATCAGAATGAAGTTACGATGCTTGGGTCCTGCAGGGGGGCAAGTGCGAGGTTGGCGACGCAGTTTCGAGAGAGGCGATTTGAATGCAAGGGAGCTGCGCTGCTTTGATTCAGCCTAAGGTGCTGTTGATCATAACGGGGGCTCCGCATATCTGCCGGCATGCGTATTGCCCTTGCTAATACGGTGCTTCCTTCGACCCTCTCATCAATTTTATGAATTCCTCTTCGCTGCAGTTTGCGCGGTCCTTCCGGTTCGGGGCAACAGGTTCCCTGGCGCTGGCTGCGGCTGGAACCGCGTCTGCCGCGAACGTCACGAATGGCACGGTTGTTTATAACAGTGATCCCGGCATCGTGGCGAACAGCACAAGCGTCTCTTTCGATATCGATGGCGGTGGGGCCAATGATTTTACGATTTTTGCGCAAAACGGTAAGGCAGCAAAACCGCCTTCGAAAATGAAACCGGGCGGAAAACCCGGCAAAATTGCCAAGGGTTATTTGTCGGGCACTTCCGGTAATTTCCTGACGAGCGCTTTGAGCTATGGCCAGACCGTGGGTCCTAACAATGCCCCCAACTTCACCACTTCCTCTCTTTCCGGGGAGAACTACTATGGGTTTTCCTTCATTCAGGGTTCGACGTTATACGGCTGGATGAAGGTTTCATTTACGGCTCCGACTGTTTACACCCCGTCCGTTCAAGTGCTGGAGTGGGGTTACGATACAACCGGCGCGGCGATTACGGTCGGTGCGACTGCCGGGGTCATTCCTGAACCTGCGACCACGACGGCTGCAGCCGCCTTGCTGGCGGGATCTTTCGCGGCGTGGCGTCGTCGCCAGACGCGGGTTGCCGCGGCTGCTTGAGCGAAGGAAGGACAGATGCGCAAGCCACCGTGCGCAAGGTATTGGTGGTCGGCTGGGACGGTGCTGATTGGGCATCGGCCCAAGCCTTAATGGAGGCGGGGCATTTGCCCGCACTGGCGTCCCTGACCCAAACGGGATGTGCAGGGCCGATCCGTGGTTTTGCCCCTTGGTTATCGCCCATGCTATGGACGACGTTGGCAACCGGTGCCCATCCGGACCGGCATGGTTTGGATGGTTTTGCTGTTTTTGATGAGGCTTCAGGGCTGGCTCATTTGGCCGGTTCACGCGATCGTCGGGTTCCTGCACTGTGGAACCTTCTTTCAAACGCTGGTCGTTCTTGCGCGATATTCGGCTGGCCCGGCACTTTTCCCGCAGAAGAGTTGCCCGGTGGATTGATGGTGGCGGAATCTTTTGCGCATGCGCCGGACTCTCACGATGAGCCGTGGCCGGTTCCGCTTGGAGCAGTCGCGCCAGCAGGACGGGCAGAGGATCTGGACGAGTTGCGTTTGCGCCCGGCTGAAGTCGACGCAGCGTTGCTGGGCCTCTTCATTCCGAGATTGAGGGAAATCGATCCGAAGCTCGATCGCCGTCCGGGTTGGTTGCTGCGGCAACTGGCCGAACTCTATACGATCCACAACGCGGCGGCAGTGACGTGCGCTGAAGCGCAGCCGGATTTTTTGGCGGTCCATTTTCCGTTCATCAGTGCGGTCGAGCGGGAGTTCGGGATTTTCCAAGCGCCACGACATCCGGCGGCTGGGGCGCGCGATTGTGAACTCTACGGCGACGTGGTCTCCTCAGCGTATCGCGTGCAGGACGCGCTTCTCGCAGACCTGATCGCCAGCTGTGAACCGGATACGGCGGTGGTGGTTGTTTCGACCCACGGTCTGGCTCATGGAGATTTGCGACCCATCCGCCGACCACGCACCGCGATGGAATATCTGTCCTGGTGTCGTCCCCAAGGATTACTTGCGATGAGAGGCCCAGGCGTGCGGAACGGCGGCGCGATTAAGAACGCGCGCATTGAAGATCTCGCTCCCACACTCTTGGCCTGGCTGGGGATGCCGGAAGAAAATTTCATAAGCGGTCGGGTGCTCCATGAAATTTTCAAGAACCCTCAAGCAGCGACAAAGATAAGCCGGAGTGAATCGGCACAGGTGGTCCTGAAGGCGGAGGCGGCTGATGATCCAGAACTACGCGATGAGGACCTGCGTCTGCTACGCCGGATGGCGCGCCAAGGGTGGCTGCATCCATTGGCTGCATCGACGCTGGAAGGTGGACGGATGTTAGTGGACGAGAATCAATATTTTCTCGGGATTGCATTGTTAAATGTGCGCCGGACCACTGATGCACTTGAACCTTTGCATCTGGCCTTTCTGGCCTCCCCTGAATCACCGCTTCGAGCCCTGAATTTGATCCAGTGCCTTTTCAGGCTGGGTTTGACAGATGAAATAAAAACGGTGGCACAGAGCTTTCTTGATTATGGAGAGAACGATTCGCGCCACCGTTTGTTGAACGCCGCGATTCATCTTACCGGAAAACGTTTTGGTGTGGCTTTGGCTCAATTGTCAGGAGTGACCGAGGGAGAGTTCGCGGAGAACAGACGCACATTGGAGCGGATCGCGCTTACCGGACTCGGCCGCCATGCGGAAGCCGCGATCAGCTTTCAACGATCGCTGGAAGATTTTCCGGATACAGCGGAGCTTTGGATGGGTCTGGGTTTTGCTCAATTGCGCTCGCTTCAATTTTCCGAGGCGCACACGTCGGCGCTGAGGGCAGTGGCGCTGGATGGTCAATTGCCGGAGGCGGGCCGTCTCGTTGAGCAAGCGGATGAGTCACTCCAACGGGGGCGGTTGCCTGAGTCTTTAAAACCTACCGGGCTTAATTGGGGGCAGTTGACCGAAAAAGCGATCGAGCGTCGCGGCTTGCGCATCGCTCTCCGCGAGCGAACCGAGTCCTTTCGATTGGAACGTGTGAAGCGTCGCGCTTGCGGGCCGACTATTTGGAGTGTGGATAAAACCGCGGGTGCGAAGGCGTCGGTTGAACGGAGTGGGCAAGTGACGATCTGTTCGGCGGCGGGCGCGATTCCATCGTGGTCGATGCGTGCGCCTTGGCCGGACGAGATGTTCCGGATTGAGCGATATTTTTCACCAGCCTTGCGCAATACTGGCGTAGATAAAAGTTGGATACGCGTTTTGACGGCCGGCGATGAGGAACGCCTGACGGGTGTAGCGATTTTGACCGAGGTTGAGTCGGAAAGCGGGGAGAGACCAGGGGGGCGCATCGACTTGGATATTCGCGATGAATGGGTCGGCAACGATGCGGGCAATGCACTGTTATCCGCCGTAGTGAAGGATGCCGAGGCTGTCGGGCTGCAATCACTGACTTTGCAAGCAAGGACCGGGAAGCGATTGGATGCCCTGTTGCAGCAACACGGTTTTATCGAGGTCATCCGTCACGAGGTATGGGAGACTAAACTGGCCGATGCGATCGAGCGTCATCAAGCGGAGTTCGGGCGGATTATTAAACGATGGCCGGTTCAGGTGGTTCCATTTGAGCCCGGGTATCTGGAAACCGCCCGACGGATTTGTGAGAGCACCGGTCTGCTCGCTCGTGAAAAAGTGATGCTACGATCAGCGGAGCATCCCAAGGGAATTGAACCAGCCATTTCTTTTTTGGCAGGGCCGCCTGACCAGCCGGTGGCACTGGTGTTGGGAAGTGTCACCGGCGCACGTGCAACGATAGAAGTCATGGCACGGAATCCGGCTGTTCCGGTGACTTCTCTGGCGGCAGTTCATGCTCTATTTCTACAATTTTTTGAAGCGGCCGAAGCACTTGGGTGCATGGAAGTGGACTGCTCGATTCGTCCCGAGATCACGCCTACGATCATAGAGTTGATGAAACTGTGGAACGGCCATTGTTCTCAAAGCCAGGCTGGTTACCAACGAGAAGTGGTATCGTGTCGAGTTGTAGCGGCAGGCGTTTAGCCAACGAGTCTTATGGGCGGGTGCTTGCGGTGCCTGTGCCGGCTTGGGGATGGTTGGTGGGCGGGAGCGTGTTGCTCGCGATGCAGGCGGCGAGCATGGCCTACACGCTTGGCGTGTTTGGCGATGCGACGGCGGTGAACATCGTTTACTCGGCGCGCGGGCTTTGGAGCGTCGCGGCGGTGTGGTTGATCGGGCACTGGTTTTCCAACGAGGAACAGCGGCTGGGCGGAGCGGTGTTGCGCAGTCGGTTGTGCGGCGCAGGCCTGATGCTGGTGGCAATCGCGTTGGTGGTGATTTGAACGAAGACGCGTCATGTCGGTAACGGCGGCGGCGGCGTATTTCCACGTAGTTCACACGGCATCGGGTTTGCGTTAGGGTAGGACATGTCTGGCTCCCTTGTTAGGCTTTCATTTCTTTCCGCCGTTGGCGCATTGGTCCTGAGCGTTTCGGCGCTGGTGGCGCAGCCGTATGCGAGCAAGCCGCTCGCGCAGGACAAGTTTCGGCAGCTCGAGGAAATCCTGCCGACGCCCAATGGCTACCGCACCGCGTCGGGCGCGCCGGGCCATGAATATTGGCAACAACGCGCAAACTACGTGATCGATGTCACGCTCGACGACTCCGCGCGCACGATTCGCGGGAAAGGCGAAATCACCTACATAAATCACTCCCCTGACACGCTCGATTATTTATGGCTGCAACTCGACGCCAGCGTCTTCGACAAGTGCTCC